>JALWRJ010000405.1 GCA_026994125.1 Cyclobacteriaceae bacterium
AAGGCTGTTTATTTAAAAAATCGAACCGGTGCATATCTACGTATTGCCCGGCCAATAATTTTCGTAATAATAACGACTTATTATTGGAGGTTAAATTGACTAACCTTTTTTGGTAAGCTTGTAACACATTACGCATCGCATAAAACTAAGGATAACCAAATCAAAAGGATAGATATGGAGCAATTTTTTTAATCCATTGTTCATTTAAAGCATAAACTTGCGCCAAATCTCGGGTATTTTTATAGTTTCCGTGCTGCGTTCGGTAGGCAATGATAAGCCTGGCCTGGTGGTAACTAATGTAAGGATGTGCTGCCAATTGCTTTTGGGTGGCTGTATTGAGCGGGATAGGTGCTGGTTTAAAATTGGAATCCACAAACCCATAGCGAAGTATGTTATCTACTAAACCGGAATCGAGGTAGTACACTTCGTAGAGCTGGTTGGGCTGCACAAAACCTCCTAACGCATTTCGGTAGTTTATAATTCGGGCTGATAATTTTGACCCGATACCTTTAAATTGCATTAAACGAGTGGTATCGGCTTGGTTGAGGTCAAATTTGGCCGGGGTGGGTTCTTTTTCCACTACCCGAGCTGTTTGTCCTGCACCATTAGATTGTTCTGGCAGCATAGCGGGGTTTTGCTTTTTTTGAGGCAGATACACCCAGGGAGCCAACTGCTGGTACAGCGAATCCGGGAACCCATAAATTTTTAATAAATCCATAGGCCGGTTAAAGTAGCCTCCGGCCTGGCGATAGTGTGCTATGCGATTGGCAAGCTGACCAGGTACTCCCAAGCCTTCCAGTGTTTTAACGGTTGCGGTATTAGGGTTAAATGAATGGAGTTTTACCTCCACACGAAGTGGACTTTTTAAAGCAACGGGCTTTTCCATTAAGGCCAGCAAGCTATCGAGTTGCCGGGCATCGCTTGCCTGGTTTTGGTAGGGCGTATAGGTTAGTTTATCCATTAAAAATAAGGTGGCAGTACAAGCCAAACCGGTAAACACCATCCATTTATATCCCGAAAACTCGGTAGCACTTGTACCTACTACATATTGGCCAATACGCTTAAATAAACTCACAACCTCAATTTTTCACTTTTCATTGAAAAAAACAAAAAATGAAAGGAATGATAAATTTTAAACAATGCCTTTGTGCGGATGCTGGTTTGATACGCACAGAAACGTACCTTTGTGCGATGTTTTATAGATGGTTTATTTTTTTACTGGCAATTTCGGCAGGTGCTGCTGCCCAAACCACCCAAGTGTACCGGCAAAACGAGCTTTACGGGCTTTCGGCAAAAAAAATACTCACCCCGGCCGTGTACGACACCCTGATTGCCGTACCAGAAAAACCCTGGTTTATTGCCCGTAGGCACCATAGTTCGCAGGGCATAAATGCGTACGGTGTACTAACCGATAAAGGCAAAATTCTTATTCCATTTACTTATGCAGGCATTGCAACTGCCGGAGATAATTTTATTGTTAAGCAATGGACATCAAACCAATTACGCTATGGGGTAGTAACTGCTGCCCATAAAATACTATTGCCCATTAGGTTTAATTTTGTGCAGCTGCTACCCGGCCAATGGGCGGCAGGCAACCCTAACCATTCTATTACCCTATATGCAATAGATGGCAAACCTGTTAGCACTTTGCAAGCTGATAGCATTTTTACTTCGGAGGTTCCGGGCTATTACCATATAATGTATAAAGGCAAACAAGGCATGGTATCGCATGATGGCCGGCTCATTATTGCAACTGACTACAAAAAGGTAAGCTATAAGAATGGACAATGGCAGCCACAACCCTTTAGCAAATGGCAACTCCTTTCGAGCCAGGATACACTTACCATACAAGCCGATTCGGTGTTGCTTTGGAATGCCCATACCCGTATTGAAAAGGTAAACCAGGTGTATTTTACTGTACATAAAAATAAACGGGTAGGGCTCGCTTACCAACACCTGCAACCCGTATGCCGGCACCTGGCCATTAGCCGGCAAAGCGCCAAATATGGTGCCATTACACAACTGGGCGAACAGCGTTTACCCAACCGGTTTGGCCAACTTAAGCTGGTAAACGGGTATTTTTATGGCTTAAAAAACAATGCATGGCATGTGTACGACTCCTTAGGTAAAAAACGCTCGGTATTTAGCTACGATTCTATTGGGGCGTTTGCCAATGGCCTGTTTCCGGTTAAGCGAAAAGGGAAATGGGGGTTTATGGACCGGAACGGCAAGGAAGTAATCCATTGCATTTACGACCATGTAGCCGGTTTTTACAAAGGCATGGCACTTATTACTTATTTTGGCTCGCAAGGAATCATTGATTTATCGGGTAAATGGATGGTAAAACCGCTCTACCAAAACATAACCGGCTACGGGTACCACTTTTTTGTATATTATAAAAACGGGCTTTACTACCTTAAAAACTTTGAAGACAAGCTAATTTACTTTTCGGCTAACCCACTGGTTTTTAAAGATGAAACCATTTACGAAATAGCCCCAACAGCCAAAGACCAAATAAGTACCCGGGGCACCAAAGTATTAAAAAACTCGCTAATGCCTAATACGGCTGCCCATTGGAAAATTATTAAAGTGGGAAATAAATTTGGCTTTACCGATACCCAGGGCTTGCTTAAAATTACCTACCGGTACGATAGCCTCAAGCCTTTTTCCGAAGGGCTGGCTCCCATAAAATTACGTGGCAAATGGGGTTTTATTGATAGCCTTGAAAACATTGCCGTACAACCCATTTATAGCAAAGTTGGGGCATTTAAAGCAGGTTTTTCGGTGGTATTTCTCCAAGGAAAAGCCGGGCTTATTAGCAAAACCGGAAAGTACATTTTAAAGCCTGAGTTTGATAGTATAACACCTGTTAGTCCACAACTGTGGCGCGTAAAACTACAAGGATACTACGGTATTTTTAATGAGAAAGGGCATGTTATTATTCAACCTAATTATGAAGGATTAACCTATATATCCGAGGAGGTAATTATTGTAAAGAAGAATGGTAAGTATGGGGTTGTAAACAGCCGTGGAGTTAGTATACTGCCCCGTGTGTACGATTATATTGGCTATGATAAGCAACTACAAACACTAATAACCAAAAGAGGCAGCCCCAGATAGGGCTGCCTCTTAATAGCTTTATACAAAGCAAAGCCTTACCTCTTATTTATTTCCGTCACCTTTTTTCTTTCCTTTGGTTCCTTTAGAAATGGAATCGCGCATGGAGGTATCTGCTTCAATGTTTTTCATTTTGTAGTAGTCCATAATACCTAAGTTACCGTTTCTAAAAGCTTCGGCCATGGCACGAGGCACTTCGGCTTCGGCCCTAATAACTTCGGCTTGTGCTTTTTGTGCTTCGGCTTTCATTTCCTGTTCAAAGGCAACGGCCATAGCTCTGCGTTCTTCGGCTTTAGCTTCGGCCACTTTCAGGTCGGCCATGGCTTGGTCGCTTTGTAATTGAGCGCCAATATTGGCACCTACATCTACATCGGCAATATCGATAGATAAAATAGTAAAGGCCGTGCCAGCATCGAGGCCACGCGATAAAACAAGTTTAGAAATTTTATCGGGATCCTGGAGTACTTCTTTATGCGAAGCGGCTGAGCCAATAGAGGTTACAATGCCTTCGCCTACGCGGGCCAGGATGGTGTCCTCACCTGCACCACCAACGAGTTGAGAAATATTGGCGCGTACCGTTACACGTGCAACAGCAATTAGCTGAATACCATCGGCCGCCACCGCTGCTACTTTAGGGGTAGTAATTACCTTAGGGTTAACCGACATCTGCACGGCTTCAAATACTTCTCTGCCGGCCAAATCGATAGCCGTAGCTTGCTTAAAATCCAGCTCAATATTGGCTTTATCAGCCGAAATCAAGGCTTTTATCACCAAAGGCACATTACCACCTGCCAGGTAGTGCGTTTCTAATTCGGTGGTATTTACCTGCACACCTGCCTTAGTAGCGGTAATAAGTTCGTTTACAATTACATTAGGTGGCACTTTACGAATGCGCATAAATACAAGCTCAAAAAGCCCTACTCGCACCCCCGAAAAGATGGCCGTAATCCATAAGTTTATGGGAATGAAATACAGGAAAATCACAAAGAATACGATTATCCCAAAAACCATCACCAATAAAGTAATACCAGAAATTGTTTCCACAGTTTTTTAAGTTATTTGTTCAACATAAATTATTCTACCTTTTGTTTTTATTACCTTAACAGGAGAGCCGGCATCAATATGCTCTCCCTGGGTGGTAACTTCCCATATTTGGTGTTTGAACTCGGCATTACCAATAGGTTTTAAAGCCGAAATGGCCGTACCGCTTTGCCCCACCTGTACATCAAGCTGCTTATGTTCATTTACCTTGCTATTAATAGCTCCTTTTAAAGCAAATTTATTCCACACTCCCGAGCGCAAACTAATAATGATAACCACTGCTGATACAAGTGTGGTTACGGCAGTAATGCCCCAACCCATAGGATGGCCAAACTCAGAAAAACCATAACCCAGCCCGGCAAAAATGCATAGCAAGCCCATAATACCTACTATGGTAGTTCCCGGAACAAATATTATTTCGATTACCACCAAGCCTAAGCCAATGGCAATTAATAAAATTAAAATAGTCCACGCCATCATACTACAATTATACAAATTGTTTAACGGTAATAAGATTTTATAATAACATATTTATGTGGTTAAGCACACCTTACGCATAAGGTAGCCCCCGGCAACAACAGTAGCCGGCCTTCGGGTATGGATTGGCTACATTTACGACATTTGCCAAAACCGGGTTTATCAACATGCTTAAGTGCCTCTTCAATTTGTTTTATTTTGGTTTGCAATACTACAAGCGCAGCATCGTTTATCGATTTATTATTAATAGTATCCATCCGGCTTATCCTGCCTATGGCATTTTCGGGCGAAACAGGCTTAGTTAGCTCTTTTAGTGCGTGTACCTGCTTTAACGGCTGGTTTAGCTCGTAAATTGCCTTTTACTTAAATGCTTCTATATTCATTCATGTGTAGTCTATCGTCTAAATATACACTATATTAGCAGTCTATTAGTGTTTTTATGAGGTTTTGTAGTTATTTTTTTCTCGTCATTGCATTCTTTATTGGTTTTGGGAGTCAAACAAACGCCCAACAACAGCATTATTTTGACAGCCTGAGAATTGTAATTCAGGGACAAAACGATACCCTATCGGTAAAATCCTACAACGGGTTGTCCTGGGCCTATAAATTCAGCTATCCCGATTCCGCCATCTATTATGCCAACAAAGCCCTGGCACTTAGCGAAAACATTGGTTTTACAAAGGGTAAAACCGTAGCCATGAACCGAATTTCGGATGTGTACATTAAAAAAGGCGAATATGACCAAGCCGTAAAAATACTGTTGGAGGCCATCGAGCTATCTAAACAAAACAACCAAACAAGAATATTGCTTACTTCTTACCGGCAGTTGGGCAAAGTGTACGAACGCCAAGGCAACTTATCGGTAGCCATGAATAATTATTACCGTTCGTTACGCCTGGCCGATAGCATACAATCTACCATTGGAATAGCCAGGGCAAGCTTGCGTATAGCTACCGCCTACCACAAACTTGGTAAAGATAAAATTGCTGAGGGTTACCTCAATTACGCCATTGATGAATTTGCCTTTCAACATTATAACCGGGGGCTACATGCGGCCTATGTATTAAGAGGCGATATTTATGCAAATGAAAATTTATTAGACTCGGCCAGCCTTAGTTACCAAACAGCTGAACAGTATCTTGCAAAGCTTAGGGATAAGCTAGGTAAAGGAACCATTCTAAAAAAACAGGCAGATGTGTTATTTATGCGTGGCCAGTACGCTAAAGCCCTGACGCAATACACCCATGCAGCTAAAATTTTTAAAATCACAGAAGCGAAAAGAAACCTGGCCGAGGTACAAATAGCCCTGGCCAACACCTACCTGACACAACGAAACTACACCAAAGCGCTAGAAATGGGGCTGCTTACTTTGGAACAATCGAAAGAATGGAATTTACTAAATGAGCATAAAAACAGCCATTACCTGTTGTATAAAATATATAAAGAAATGAACAGGCCGTCCGAATCGTTAGCGCAACTCGAAGAATACCAATTATTGCTTGACAGCTTGCTACATGTATCGGAAGATTGGCGCATTGAACAAATGAACAAATCGTTTGAATTAGAAATTCAACAAAAAGAAAATGAATTAAACTCGGTTGTTATAAAAAACCAACAATTAGCTCTGGCAAGCAGCCAGCGTATTCGCAACTTGCTTATTACGTTATCGGTGGTAGTTACTTTGTTTTTACTGGTTATTGGCTTTGGTCTTCATAAATCGCGTAAAACCAACAAGCTGCTTAAGCAGGCCATTCAAGATAAAAATGATGCCATCAGTTTGATTTCGCATGATTTAAAATCTCCATTTAATAAAATTAACGGGTTGGTACATGTATTGGAGCTACAATTAACCGAGCCATCCCATGAAACCTTAGACATATTGAACCAGCTTAAAACAGTGGCGCATGAAGGGTTGGGGCTGGTGCAAAATTTAGTAGATGTAAAAGCCCTGCAAGCGGGTGAATATACCATAAAACTAAGTGATTTCAATTTAAACGATTACTTGCAAAAACGTGTAGAAACTTTCCGGCAAGTAGCCAAATCGAAAAGTATTGCACTTACGTTTACCAATGCTAAAGACAATTGCCGGGTAGTATCTGATGCCAATTCCATTGCACGTATATTCGATAATTTGCTATCGAACGCCATTAAATTTTCGCCTAAAGGCGAAGCTGTTACCATTGACTGCACAGTGGATAAAGAAAGGTTTTCATTTTCGGTTTCGGATAATGGCAAAGGTGTTAGCAAAAAAGAAATAGATGAAATTTTTAAAAAGCATCAAACAGGAATAGTACAAGCTACCGGCACCGAACTTTCGAATGGCCTGGGCCTGGCCATTGTTGCTTCGCTAACGCATAAACTACAGGGCGAAATTTCGTGTATAAGCGAACCCAACCATGGAGCTACCTTTATTGTTACCCTGCCTAATTTACAGGAGCAAAATAATGGGTAAGGTATAAGGGTTTACCGAAAAAATCTCCAGTACCCACCTATTTGGCCGGCAGGCTTTTGAAACATTAACAAATATGTAATAAACAGGAAAGTTGCCCTGGCTGTTCTAACTTCAACTGCTGTTCGGAAAGAAGCAAGGCCGACCTTACTTTTTTACGGACTCTAACAATTTGATGGCGCTTTCGCCTAAATGCTTTCGAATAATAGCCTTGTAAGTTGGGCTTGTTAAAAATCCACTATTTAAAAAATCGGCCAGCACAGGTGCCCAATCGTTATTTTTAGGCATCAAAATACCAAATTCTTCGCTACCCGAAGCTCCGGCAACGTGCCGTTTAATGGGCTTCTTCTTTTTAACTCCATCCAGGTAATAGGTAAAATCGGCATTGGTAAACGATTTTGGGTCTTCTTCTACCATTTTAACCGCTCCGGGTATCGATTTCACATACACTATTTGTAAATCAGGATAGTATTTCCTTTTAATTTCTAACATACGTGCTTCATTAGTTGATCCTTTAACGGCATAGCCTTTCATGCCTTTAAACACGGTGGCTATATCTTCAATTTTTTGTAACGAAGGAGCTGATTTATGGGTAATTAACAACGAAATATTATTGATAAAAGCAGGACTAAACGTATATTGTTTTTTTCGAGCTTCGGTAATGGTAATATTACCCAATCCAAATACACCACCTTGTGCAACCCGCACATCTTGTAACATTTTTTGGAAATAATCGTTAGGTTCGCGCCTGTAAGTACTTGAAATTGAAATACCATGCTTCGCTTTTACATACTTTTCAAACTCGCCCATAATATCTACACAAATACCGGCATACGAACTGCCATTGGCATACATAAAACCGGGTGTGTTAGAAAATACATACACCAGGTTGGCTTTTTTGGTTGATTGCGCCTGCGCATAAGTATCGCCCTTAATTTGGGCCAACGATACTAAGGGTAGTACAAAAAATACCACGGCCACTTTTAATTTTAAAAAGTAAGATTTCATTTTATTTTAATTTATGTATGGAAACTAATTTTTTGTTACTGCTAAAGTTTTTACTTAACAGACTCTAATAATTTAATAGCACTTTCGCCTAAATGCTTTCGGATAATGGCCTTATAGGCCGGACTGGTTAAAAACCCGCTGTTCATAAACTCGGAAAGCACCGGAGCCCAATCGTTTGATTTTGGCATTAGGATACCAAACTCTTCGCTGTTGGAAGCCCCTGCGGCATGCCTTTTTACGGGTTTTTTATCTTTGATGGCATCGAGGTAGTACGTAAAATCTACATTGGTAAAAGCCTTTGGGTCGGCAGCTACTTTATTTACGGCTTCGCCAAACGAGCCTACATAGGCTATTTTAATGCCGGGGAAATATTGTTTTTTCCACCTGTAAAATTCTATTTCGTTGGTAGAGCCTTTAACGGTGTAGGCCGTCATGCCTGCAAAAGCGCTGGCCATATCATCCAACTTTGTAAGCGTAGGTACCGACTTATTAGTAACCAGCAACGAGATATTATTAATAAAAGCAGGACTAAAGTTGTACATACGCTTACGCGCATCGGTAATGGTAATGTTGCCCAAACCAAACACACCGCCCTGCCCCGCTTTTACAGAAGCCAACATACGTGTAAAATTATCGCCCGGAGCCAGTTGGTAACTTGCTTTTATTTTGATGCCATATTTTGATTGCACGTAATTTTCAAAGGCGTTCATTATATCTACACAAATACCGGCATATTTACCTCCGGTTTGTGCGTAAATAAAACCCGGGGTTTTTGCAAAAGTATATACCACATTTGCTGTTTTAGTCGATTTTGCCTGTGCAAAGGTATCGCCCTTGAGCTGAGCCCAACCCGTAGTATTTAAGCCAATCATTACTACTGCCCATAGCAGCATAGGTAGGTGTATTTTTTTCATCTGCTTTATATTTAATTTAAGTTTAATGGTAAGAAGCCATTACTTACATACAAAAATCAATTAAAAGGTAAAAGATGGGATTGGCTTGGTTGATAAGGCTAAAATATAAAATTGTACATAAACAAGTAGTGCAATTGTTTAAGTAAAGCTAAAATACTTTTGATTGTACAATTTAATATTACTGCAACTCAATTTTATTCTGTTATTCGCTTAATTTTTGCCCCAAGTTTAGTCAACCGGGTATCAATATGCTGGTAGCCCCTGTCAATTTGTTCTACATTTAAAATGGTGCTTGTACCCTTAGCCGAAAGCGCTGCAATAAGTAATGAAACTCCGGCACGAATATCGGGCGAGGTCATGGTAATGCCTCGCAAAGGCACCGAACGGTTGAGGCCGATAACAGTAGCCCGGTGGGGATCGCACAAAATGATTTTAGCACCCATTTCGATAAGTTTATCTACAAAGAACAAGCGGCTTTCGAACATTTTTTGGTGAATGAGCACGGTTCCTTTTGCCTGCGTAGCCATTACCAGCATAATACTAAGCAAATCGGGCGTTAAACCCGGCCAGGGGGCATCGGCAATGGTCATAATGGAGCCATCTATAAACGACTCTATTTCATAATGTTCCTGGGTGGGCACCCGGATGTCATCTCCTTGAATATCGAGGGTAACTCCCATGCGTTTAAACATATCGGGGATTAATCCTAAATGTTCGACCGAAGCATTTTTAATAGTTATCTCCGATTGGGTCATAACTGCCATGCCAATAAAACTTCCTATTTCAATCATATCGGGCAGCATGGTGTGCTCGGTGCCTTTCAGGTTGCTTACGCCCCTAATGGTTACTAAATTGGAACCAATACCGGTAATTTTAGCACCCATCCGGTTTAGCATTTTGCAAAGTTGTTGTATGTAGGGCTCGCAAGCGGCATTGTAGATAGTGGTAGTGCCCTTGGCAAGTACGGCCGCCATAATAATATTGGCCGTACCGGTTACCGAAGCTTCATCCAGCAACATATAACAGCCTTGCAGGTTAGAGGCATCTATGGTATAAAAGGTTGATTGTTGTTCGAAATTGAATTTAGCCCCCAGCTTTTGAAAACCTAAAAAATGGGTATCGAGCCTGCGCCTACCAATTTTATCGCCTCCCGGTTGTGGAATTTTAGCCGTACCAAACCGAGCCAACAGCGGGCCCAACACCATAATAGAACCCCGCAACGAAGCGGCTTTTTTTGTATATTCGGCCGATTGAAGGTAGTTTACATCTACCTGGCTGGCATTAAAAGTATAGGAACCCACCCCTATTTTATTTACTTTAACCCCCATGCATGCAAGCAAATCAATTAATTTGTTAACATCCACAATATCAGGAATGTTGTGCACGGTTACATTATCGGGTGTTAAAAGTACAGCACATAATATTTGAAGTGCTTCGTTTTTGGCTCCTTGTGCTTCGATTGCTCCTGAAAGCTTTGCGCCACCTTCAATTTGAAATGCCGACATTAGTTTCTTCTTCTACGATTTTGATTTTTGTGGCCGTTGTTTTTCTTATAGCGATTAGTAGTGCCTGTATTTTTTATTTTTTCTTTGTAAAGCGGTTCAAACAGGCTTTCTTCTTTTACTTTTTCAATATCTATTTGTAAGGCTCCTTCCGAAAGAATACCAATGTTTTTCACAATTACTTCATCATCAATTACCTCTTTGTTCCAGGTCATGTGGTAGCTCTTCATTAAGCGGCCAATATGCACAATGGCATCAAATTGTTGTGTTGCATCAGTCATTCTCACTGCCTCATCTATCATAAGTTTAAGGTTGTGGCCGTAATGTTTAAAGTTAATTTTATGGGTGTTGTAATTTACCTTATCGGGCTTATTCACTAAAAACTCATCGGGTTTATCAAAGGGAGCCTCTACATCTAATTTATATTTGGTCATGATATGCAAGTCGTCCCATAGCCTGCGGGTATCTTCGGGGGTATCTTTAATAGAAGGCACTACCTGGCGCATAAGCTCTACTACTCCGGCAGCATACCTCGATCTTTTTTCTTTGTCCTCAATGGTAAGGAGGTGCTCTGCAATTTTTTGCACATTTCTCCCAAATTCGCGTAACCTTAAATGTTTACGGCTTGTGTTGTAATCAAACATAAATTTTAATGAATTTTAAATGCAGCAAAGCTACGTAATATTGTTGTCTCGCCAAAGTTACCTAATACAAGGCTGGTTTAAGCAGTATGGCAGCCAATTTATCTATGTAAAAGTTAAAAACGCCCCCTACTCCTGAAAAATTAAGCAGGTTTTCCAGGTTAAGCATGTATTTGTAGCTTAGCAAAGCTGAGCAGCAATGTTTTTTCGCCAACATTTTCAAAAACCACGGTGGCCTTTTTACTGGTGCCTGAATTATCAATATTTACTACTTTACCGAACCCAAATTTGGGATGTTCTACTTTCATGCCGGTTTCCAGGAGGCTGGTATCGCTGGGCGCAAAATTAGGCGATGGAGTATGTGTACTGGCAGGTTTGGTTACCTGCTTATTATTTTGGGTGCTGCGCACCAGGTTGGTTGCGTAATTGCTGGTAACTGTAGTATGGGGTTGCGTGCTTACCCCTCCAAATTTACTGCTTACTTTAATAAACTTGGGGTCTATTTCATCGATAAAACGGCTGGGTTCGCAATACTTTAAACTTCCAAACCGGTAGCGGCTAAGCGCATAACTTAGGTAAAGTTTTTCTTCGGCACGGGTAATGGCTACATAAAACAACCTGCGTTCTTCTTCTAAATCGGCCCTGGAACTCAGCATCATTTGCGATGGGAACAGGTCTTCTTCGAGCCCTACAATATACACTACCTTAAACTCCAGGCCTTTGGCCATGTGAATGGTCATAAGCGTAACCTTATCGTTATCTTCGTCTTTATCCTGGTCTTGCCCGGTAAGCAAGGTTATTTCTTGCAAAAAGGTGCCAAGTTGTTTGTCTTTGGGCTCCTGCCCGCCTACAACTTCTTCATCATCTTCTACAAACTCTTGCACGGCATTGAGCAATTCTTGCACATTTTCGTAGCGGTTCAACCCTTCAACGGTTCTATCGGCATAGAGTTCGCGCAACAGGCCCGACCCCTTGGCAATGCTAGTGGCGGCATCAAAAGCGTTCATGTTTTGAACATCTACTGCAAAGCGTTGTATCATAGTTACAAACCCGGCAATGGCACCGGCAGCCCTTGCCGGTACAATAGCCTGTGCTTGTTGCAGCACCTCCCAAAGAGGCAATTGTTGTTCGTTGGCCGCTACAATCAGTTTGTTTACGGTGGTGGCTCCAATGCCTCGCTTGGGCAGATTAATAATCCTTTTTAAAGATTCTTCATCGTTGTGGTTTACGGTAAACCGCATATAGGCCAGCAAATCTTTAATTTCCTTACGTTGGTAAAACGATTGCCCTCCTACTATTTTATACTTAATGTTTAGTTTGCGCAAGGCCTCTTCCATCGCCCGGCTTTGGCTGTTGGTACGGTACAAAATGGCAAAATCGGAATTGTGCAATTTGTGTTGTGCCTTTTCTTCAAAAATAGAAGTAGCCACCAACTTACCTTCTTCGTTATCCGAAGCACTTTTAATGAGTTCAATAGGTGTGCCCTCGTCATTGCTGGTCCATACGTTTTTTTTAAGTTGCGATGTATTATAACCGATAATACAATTGGCGGCATGTACAATGTTTTTGGTAGAACGGTAGTTTTGTTCCAGTTTAACCACTTTTAAGTTGGGGTAGTCCTTTTCAAAATTTAGGATATTTTGGATATCGGCTCCCCGAAAGGCATAGATACTTTGCGCATCATCGCCCACCACACAAATATTTTGATGTACTCCGCTCAGGTTTTTGGTAATGAGGTACTGCGAGGCATTGGTATCCTGAAACTCATCTACCATTACATATTTAAACCGGTGTTGGTATTTATTAAGCACCTCCAGGTGGTCGCGAAACAGCACATTGGTATTAAACAACAGGTCGTCAAAATCCATAGCTCCGGCTTTAAAGCACCGCTCGCAGTACAACTTGTAAATTTCGCCTAGTTTTGGCCTGCGGTGTTCCATGTCATCGCTCATGTACATGGGTTTACTGTTGTACTCCTGGTAGCTTACCAACCTGTTTTTAGCATTAGATATTCTGCTGTACACCACATTGGCTTTGTACAGTTTATCGTCTAAGTTAAGCTCCTTTACAATAGTCCTAATCAAGGATTTAGAATCATCGGTATCGTAAATGGTAAAATTGCTTGGATAGCCCAGGTAGTGGGCTTCGCTCCGTAAAATGCGCGCAAAAACCGAATGAAATGTACCCATCCAAATATTGCGTGCTTCGGCACCAATAACGCCCTCAATACGTGTTCGCATTTCGGCCGCTGCCTTGTTGGTAAAGGTAAGTGCCAAAATTTGAAAAGGGTCGATTTGTTTAGATTTTATTAAATGTGCAATGCGGTACGTTAATACACGGGTTTTACCCGAGCCGGCACCGGCAATTATCATCATGGGGCCTTCGGTGTGTATTACCGCTTCGCGCTGGGGGTCGTTTAATTCTGCCAGGTAGTCCATTACAATAGTAAAATCAATTTTAGTACCGGCATGCCGGTTACAGGGGTATTAGTATCCAACAAAGTTAGCTGAATAAATTCGACTAATTTTAACCGGATGGCTATTGGTTTTGCTATAAATTGTAGTTTTGCAAAAAATTAGTATTTATGATTGAAGTAGGGCATGTAATTTTATCGGATGATATAAAGGAAAAATTTTTTGTGTGTGATTTACAAGCTTGCAAAGGAGCCTGTTGTGTAGAAGGCGATTTGGGAGCACCTTTATCGGTAGATGAGTTGCCCGTGATGAATGCCCTTTTGCCAGAAGTGATGCCTTACTTATCCGAAGCCGGCCAAAACGCCATTATTGCGCAGGGTGCCTATATAT
>JALWRJ010000406.1 GCA_026994125.1 Cyclobacteriaceae bacterium
ATGTACGGTGCAATGGGATGGTAAATCGCCTGCTTACGCACAGGTGCTTTATGTACCCCGGCATTACCAACTTGCCTTGGGCGATACCGTAGTAACCAGCGGATTTAACGCGGTTTACCCTCCAGGCATACCCATTGGTACCATTAGTAAATTGCATTTGCCTCAGGATGCTACTTTTTACGAAATCCAGTTAAAGCTTATTAACGACTTTACAAGTTTATCGTTGGTTGAAGTAGTGTTAAACAAAGATTTGCCTCAAATAGATTCGCTCACTATATCTTTACCCCATGAATAGGGAAAATATTTCTAAAATACTATCCTTTTTTGGCTACCTGGGCTTTCAGGTATTGCTGTTTAATAAAATGGTAATTTTTGGAAAAGGGTTTGCTTTTGTGTACCTGGGCTTTTTACTTACTTTCTCGTTCGATTTAGGTGTAATTGCTGCTATGTTTATTGGGTTTGCTACCGGTGTTACCATGGATGTATTTTCGAACACCTTGGGGGTGCATGCTTCGGCTTCGGTTTTGTTAATGTATGTTCGTCCTTATTTTTTAAAACTTTTTACGCCACATGGAGGCTACCCTCTGGGGGCTAAACCTTCGCCAGTTTATATGGGTTTTAACTGGTTTGCCACCTATGCCCTCGTACTTATTTTTATACATCATACCTGGCTGTTTTTGGTTGAGGCCGGAGGTTTTCAGCTCTTCTTTTTTACACTTCAAAAAATTATATTATCCACTTTTTTTACGTTTAGTGTTATCACCATCATTCAGTATTTGTTTGCAAAAAAGGCAAGTAATCGATGAGCGAATCAAGGGGCTATATTATTCAGGCAATATTTGTGTTGGTAGCCGTATTGTATGCTTATCGCTTGTTTTCGTTACAAGTGCTGGACGATAGTTATAAAACAGCGGCCGATAATAATATTATTCAGGAAGAAATTGAGTATCCGTTTAGAGGGCTTATTTACGATAGAAACGGTGGATTGCTGGTGGCCAATAAACCTATGTTCGATTTACTGGTAATTCCCAGCGATGTTAAAAATATAGATACGGCTCGGTTTTGTAGTTTAATTGGCATTTCTCGTAACGATTTTATTGAAAAAATGGCCAAGGCTAAGGCTTATTCTTATGTAAAAGCTTCCTTGTTCGAAAAACAGATTTCGCTTGAAGATTATGCCCGGTTTCAAGACCACCTGGATGAATTCCCGGGGTTTGTATTGCAGCCTCGTACTACACGATCGTATGCCCACCCCATTGCCGCAAATGCCTTGGGTTATATAAGCGAGATTAGCCGAAAGGAGTTGGATAACGATAGCACCCACTACTACCATAGTGGCGATTATATTGGGAAAAGTGGGTTGGAGTTGTCCTACGAAACGTATTTGCGTGGGCAGCGCGGTAAGGCATTTAAAATTCGAAATGTTCGTGGAGTTGAAAAGGGCAAATTTAAAGATGGCGCCTACGATACCCTGGCTGTACCGGGTTTATCCATTACTTCTACCATTGATTCAGAACTGCAAGCTTATGGTGAAAAATTAATGAAGGGGAAATCGGGCAGTATTGTAGTTATAGAACCGTCAACTGGCGAAATATTGGCTATTGTTTCTTCACCCTCTTACAATCCTACATTGCTTACCGGTAAAGAATTTAGCCATAACTTTAAACGTATTAGTCAGGATAGCCTAAAACCCTTGTTTAATCGCCCGCTTATGGCCGCTTACCGCCCGGGCAGTATTTTTAAAATAGTACAATCACTCGTGGCCATGCAAGAAGGTGTTATTACGCCCTATACACGCTTTAAATGCAATACCAACTTAATTGGCTGCCATAATCATGCGGGCCACCCGTTTGGAACATCCGAAAAATTGGTGGGTGCTATCAAAAATTCGTGTAACCCCTATTTTTATCAGGTTATGCGCAGGATGGTGGTGCAAAATGTGGGCAATTCGCCCTATACCGATGCTAAAATTGGCTTAGATAAATGGAATGGCTATATCCGCAAATTTGGCTTTGGCGCTCCGCTTGGAATAGATTTGCCTGGCGAAAAAGGAGGCATGATTCCCGACTCTAAATATTACGATAGAGCCTACAAGGGGCGAGAATGGAAGTACTCCAATATTTACTCCATTGCCATAGGCGAAGGCGAAAATCTGGTAGTGCCCATACAAATGGCTAATTTTACAGCTACCGTGGCAAACCGGGGTTATTTTTATATTCCACATTTAATTAAAGGAATTGGTGATTCGGACGAGCCGCTGCCAAAATACCGGGTAAAGCATTATACGGGGGTTGATTCGGCCTATTTTGAAGTAGCCGTAGAGGCCATGGCCGAGGTAGTAAAATCGGGCACCGGGCAGTACCGGGCTAAGCTGCCCGGCATTGAGGTGTGTGGCAAAACCGGCACCGTGCAAAACGACCCAAACCCCGACCACTCGGTATTTATTGCTTTTGCACCTCGCAACAACCCCCAAATAGCGGTATCGGTGTATGTAGAAAATGCCGGGCAGGGAGCCAGAGCTGCTGCCGCTATTAGTGGTTTATTAATAGAAAAATATATTAAAAGAGATAGTGCTCGCTTGTACATGGAGCCTTATGTACTTAAAGGAGATTTTGAATGAGACGTAACGAAACCCTACTGCAAAATATTGATTGGCTAACCGTAGTGTTGTACGGGTTGTTGGTGCTCTTTGGCCTGTTTAATATTTATGCGGCCATATATGATATAGATAATGCCACACCCTTTTTTAGCCTGGCACATAATGCCGGCAAACAAATGATTTTTATGGGTATTGCAGCCGTGCTGGCCATTGGTTTATTAGCCATGGATTACAAAATATTTGATACCCTGGCTTATTCTGTTTGGGCTTTCTTTATGCTTATGTTGGTGGTGGTTATGCTGTTCGCACGCGAAGTAAACGGAGCTAAATCATGGCTCGAAATAGGCCCTTTTCGGTTTCAGCCTTCGGAGTTTACCAAGTTTGCCACAGCCTTAGCAGTGGCCAGGTTTGTGAGTAAACCTAATTTTAAAATAAGCCGTTTAAAAGATGCAGCTATTTTGGCGCTACTAATTTTGGGGCCAACCCTGCTTATTATTGCGCAAGGCGATATGGGCACAGCCATGGTGTTTTCGATGTTTGTGCTCGTGCTTTTTAGAGAAGGCATGTCGCCTATACCGCTACTGTTAGGGGTTATTTCGGCTATTATTTTTTTACTGGCGCTTATGGTGCAAAACGATTTATATTTTTGGTTGCCGGTAGGCGGAGTAGCCATACTAGTAGCATATTTTAATCGAAAATCAGTAAAACGAATGGTTGCAATCCTGTTGGCAGGGGGGCTTATTATAGGCATGTACCATAGTGTGGGCTATGCATTCGAAAACTTTTTAAAACCTCATCAACAAAACAGAATTATGGTATTGCTTAACCCCAATGCCGATCCGCTTGGGGCGGGCTGGAATGTAACCCAATCTAAAATTGCCATAGGATCAGGAGGGTTTTCCGGTAAAGGGTATTTAAAAGGCACGCAAACTAAATTCGATTTTGTGCCTGAGCAAAGTACCGATTTTATTTTTTGTACCATTGGCGAAGAACAGGGCTGGGTAGGCTCCATGCTGCTCATTATTTTGTTTACAGCA
>JALWRJ010000407.1 GCA_026994125.1 Cyclobacteriaceae bacterium
CCGTAACCGAAAACGAAGCCCAAAAGAAAGCCCTGGAGTTGCTTATCGAATACTACAAAACAGGAAGCCTGGAAACCTGGGACGCGTACAATGTAGCTTGGGTAAATGCCACCGAAGGCGATGTGGATTACATAAACAGTTTTATTGAAGTGTACAACGACCCCAAAGGGTTTCGAGGCTCCTACGAGAGCATTATCGAAATTAACGATTTTGAAGCATCTAAACGCATGAAAGTATTATCGGACAATGTACAATGGTTCGAGGACAACTCCTCTATAATGGATGAGCATAAAAAACCGAATGTAGTAGGGGTAACTTACAAGGTAGTAAATGTTGCCGGTGAAGCAGGCGATGCTTCTCCTTCTACCCCCATTGGGGTAAACTTGCCTAACGCCAACTGGATTCGCGCCAAGCATGGTTCTAAATCAGTAAGCCTGGGCAATATTGTAGAGGCTTATGGCAAAGCGGCTTCGGGAGGTTACTTAGAGGAGTTTGCTTACACCAACGAAGAAAAAGAGCGTTCCAAAAAATACGGTGAGCTTTCCGACAAGTTGCATACAGCGCTACACGAAGTGGTGGGCCATGCTTCGGGAAAGCTAAACCCGGGCGTAGGAACCCCCAAAGAAACCCTAAAAAACTATGCTTCGGCACTGGAAGAAGGACGAGCCGACTTAGTGGCGCTTTACTTTTTGTACAACCCAAAACTGGTTGACCTTGGCCTGATGCCCAGCCTGGAAGTAGGCAAGGAGGCGTACGACAGCTACATACGCAATGGCCTAATGTTGCAATTACGCAGGCTCGAACCCGGCACTAATATTGAAGAAGCCCACATGCGTAACCGCCAAATGATAGCCCAATGGGCTTACGAAAAAGGAAAAGACGATAAGGTAATTGAACGCATTGACAAGGAAGGGAAAACCTATTTTGTGGTAAACGATTACGAAAAACTACACCAATTATTTGGCCAATTGCTTCGCGAAATACAGCGCATAAAATCGGAAGGTGATTTTGAAGCCGGCAAAAATTTGATTGAAAACTATGGTGTTAAAGTAGATGCCAAACTGCACCAACAAGTGCTCGACAGAGCCGCTAAGCTAAAATCTGCTCCCTATGGCGGATTTATTAACCCGGTTTTGGTACCGGTAACCGATGAAGCCGGCACCATTACCGATGTTAAGGTAGAATACCCGGCCGACTTTACCGAGCAAATGCTATACTACAGTAAAACCTATAGTAACCTGTAACTAGGGCCTGCTGAAAAAGTCTCAAGTGCTTTAGATGCAACTTGGCAAATCGAAGATGTATAAAAATACTTCGAGATGAAGCCAAGGAAGCAGATGAAGTGCTTGAGACTAGTCAAAAATTTTAGAAAATTGATTTTCTAAAATTTTTAAGTGCAAGGGTTTTAAGTGTTTTATTTTAAAAAGCTTGCACTTTAACCCCTAAAATTAAATATAACTAGCTGATAGTAAGCGATTAAGACGTTTTTCAGCAAGCCCTAACTATTGTAACACAGGTTTCCTGCATTGCTTATCCTAATAAGGGCAGCAAGCGTAAAAATGCCTACCGGTTAATCGGGTAGGCATTTTTGTTTGGTGCTGCTAAAGCGGCCACTACTGCTGCTTTCCGTACAATAAGGCATAGCTGTTTTCACCCAATAAGTTTTGGAAAAGTTTATGGCCGTTTTCATCATAATAAATCATAATATGAATACCGGCTTCTTCTACATGTTTTTCGGCCATATAATACCACTCGTCCTGGTAGCCGGCACCTACTACCGAGGTAAAAGTTGGATGCAAAACAATACCCCGTTTGCTATCGAACACACCTATACCTACCCCTTTTTGGTAGGTAATGGCAGGGTAATCTTTGCGATTCAGAGAGTGAAAATTTATAATGCCCGTTTCTACAAACCTTGATTTAGTTATATCGTAGAGCATCCAGGCCAGGTCTTTTTTTACAAAGAGCCAACCGGCTGTCCAGGGTACAATTTCTTCGTATTTGGGGTTTAATATGCGTTGGCCTGTACTGCTCACCAATCCCAGGCCGGTTTCCTCTGCGGCAACCCAAACCGTATCGGTAACACTCCGTAGCATGTGGGTGGCAAAGGGTTCCAGCAAAACCGAATCGAAAGGCTGTAGCAGACCAAACCGCTGTTGAGCCAATACCGAAATGGTGGTATCGTTAAGCAAAGCCGCGCCTTCAAAATTTGCATAAAGCAGCTTGCCTTGTGCACTATACAGTTGCTTTTCTTTTCCGGTATCCACCATTAAAAAAAAGGCATTCAGTGGTGTTGCTTTGGTATAATCCGGAAGCGGCAACGCCTTGCCCAAGTGGTTGATAATGGTTTTTCTTTTACCCTCCAACAGTTCGTAATAAAACACCTTTTCGTTTTGGTTGTATAAGGGTTTTACTTCGCTTCCGGCAGGTTTGTAAAACCGCAGGGTGTCGTTTAAGTACACAAAAGTGGAGTCGCCCCATTGCATTTCGATAGCGGTAGGCCCCAGCAAGCTCGCCTGCTTTGGAAAAAAAGTTTTGTGGTAGTTGTACTTAACCAGCAACGAATCGGAAAGCTCTCCTAGCTGCCAATGGTTGTTTTCGGCAAAGCCATGTAAGGGCCAGGGGCCAAAAGCAGGCACCCTGATTTCCTTTTTTTGCTGTACACTCCACCCTTGGCCGGCCAGGTCAATTCTTTGATTGGCCGGAGGAACCAAGGGTGCCAGCTTGGCCGTGTACAAAGCTTCTTTATCTCCTCTGCTAACCCAAAGCAAGTTGTTTGTTAGCCATTCATAATCATCGGCTTGCACAGGAAAGGTAGCCGGCAAGCCATCCAAAGCCGGGTACAATTGCAAAGGCGTAGCTACCAGGATAGATTTTTTTTGTTTAAAAAAGAAAACTTCATTTTCTACCCAAATGCTGTCGTAGGCGGTGGGCAATACCTCCAGGTTGGTAACCGACTTTAGTCCCCAAGCACCGTTGGTATTAAATGCCACAAAAGGCTCCAGCAAGTAGGCGTTATCTTTACCATGCACTACTTGCCCGTTTTTATGTACCAAAAGGGTTTGTCCATTCGCTTTAATTTTAATAAACCCGCCTTGTTCGTCTAAAAAAGTAAAGGAAGGGCTTTGGTAAAAAGGTAGTCCGTTTTTACCTATAAGCATCTCTTGGTTTTTTTTAAGTACATGTGCCACATCCAAGGATGCATTAAAATGTAACACACGGCTAAGGCTATCGGCCAGGGGGTGCTCTGTTAAGTTAACCATTTGGTAATAAGGAGGTTGCCAAACAGGCAGCCAGGCATGCGGCTGTTGTTCAATTACCTGTTGCAGCGAATCGCCCATGGCCAGGGTGGGGTATTTATCAGCAAATGAGGTTGCCTTGGAATGCTGCAAGTGGAGGTGGTACAACAACCCCATGGCCTTGCGGGCTGCCTGCGATGCCGGATAGGTGGTAATAAATTTTACCAAAGCAGCCGGAGTATTTAATCCTGCTTCAATGTTATATATATGCCCAATGGCTTGTTCAACATAAGGGCTTTGGGGGTAGGTTTCTACAAAGCCTTTAAACTCTTGTAGCTTACCATGTGCCGTTTGCTGTTTGTAAAGCAAAAGTTGATAACGGGCATCGGCCTCAG
>JALWRJ010000408.1 GCA_026994125.1 Cyclobacteriaceae bacterium
ATGTACCTGGCTACAGAATCTAGTGGGTTGCTATACTATGCTAATGGTGTGTTTAGCGAGCCTTATAAAAATTCCATTTTACCTAAAAGTATTCTTACTCTGTATGCAGCAGGTGGGCGATTATGGATAGGTAGTGCCCACAGTGGTCTATTTTATATACAAAATAAGCAAGTGCATAAATTTAATATGGGCTCCTATAACGAAATGCCCATTAATGCAATTGAGCAGGATGATAGTGGCATACTTTGGATAGGGTCATCAAGTTATGGTTTGTTTAAAATTGAAGGTGAAACATTTAGTAAAATAACTGTCTCCTCCAGCATAGCAACTGCCAAGGTATTTGCCCTTTCTTGTTTTCAAGGAAACTTGTATGTAGGAAAACTTGGTGGCTTGTCCGTTTTTGATAATCGTGATGGCTGGCAGGAAGACAAGCGTTTTACAGGTTTCGATATTTTTGATATTAAGCAAGATACACTTGGTAATTTATGGATAGGAGGAACCAAAGGGTTAGCGCGTATTACAGCTTCAAAAAAATTCGAACTACTTAATGAGTATAACGGATTACCTGCACGTACCATTAATGGTATTGAAATAGACCATGACTATAACATTTGGTTAGCGACCTATCGTGGTGGGCTGGTTCAATTAAAAGCAACCCGGTTTAAAAACTTTACACGGCAAGTAGGGCTTACGGCAAACAATATAAATATTATAACACCTGCCAGGGGAGGCGGTGTATACATTGGTAGTGATAGAGGTACTATTGATAAGGTTAAAGATGGTACCATAACCAAAGTTCGACTTCCTGCTGTTATGGATTATAGCCGGGTAAAAGACATTTATGAAGATAGCTTAGGCGTAATGTGGGTGGCCACCTACGATGGGTTGTTTAAACTACAAAAAGATGGATACTGGCTTTATACAACTAATGATGGGTTGCTTTCCAATTTGATTAGGGTAATTATGCCTAACCCAAATGGTGATATTTGGATAGGTTCTCGCACCGGAGGAATTAATATAATTAAACCAAGTGGGGAAATTAAAACCTTAGCAAAGAAAGATGGTTTAAGTAGCGATTTTATTTTTAGTTTACAAATGTTACCCAATGGTTCGGTACTGGCCTCCACTTCACATGGAGGGTTAAATATAATTTCGCCCAAAGAAAAAGTTGTTGTCTTAAACCCTGATAACTTGTTCGATGGAGTCTCTATTTTTAACGTTTGGGTAGAAAATGAATCTTCTTTTTGGCTGGCAACTAATGTAGGGTTGTATCACTATAATGGGGTGTCATTTTTTTTAATAGATACATCAAAAGGGCTTTTGGCAGAAACAATTTTTGATATAGTGAATTCAGATGATGACAGAATGTGGCTTACTACTATAAAAGGGGTTGTAGTGGTGAAAAAATCGAAATTGGAGCAACTTATTGCCGGTAAAGTTAATGTTGTCTCTTCTATTCTTTTAAATGAGTCAGATGGAATGGCATCGCGCGAGTGCACAGGGGCTACACGATCTTACATAGATAACTACGGTAAAATTTGGATTCCAACCATTAAAGGTGCAGTTGTTTTAGATAGCCATAAGCCTTTACAATCGCATGTTAAACCACCCGTTGCTTTTATTGAAAACATGATAATAGATGACACACCGGTTGACCCATATAGCATGGGTTATTTGCCTGAAGAGGTAATAGTTGAACCCGGTTTTAGGAACTATGAGTTTGAATTTACTAATTTGCATATGGGCATAGCCAAAAAAGTGCAATTTATGTATATGCTCGAAGGTTTTGATAGCAAATGGAACAATGCTGGAGTCATGAGACATGCCAAATATACTAATTTACCCTATGGCAGCTATACCTTTAAGGTTAAAGCAGGTTCCGGTTATGAATCATGGACTGAGAAACCTACCGAGTTAAAGTTTTATGTTACTCCATATTTCTACGAAACCACAACATTTAAAGTACTTGTAATCGTTTCCTTTTTAATGCTTATCTACCTGGTTTATATGTACCGAACCAAAAATATTAAGCTTCGTAACCGTGAACTTACTAAATTAAATGCTGAACTCGATAGCTTTGCTTACCGAGTGTCACACGATTTAAAAGCTCCACTGGCTTCTATCCAAGGCTTGTTAAACATTGCCCGCCTCGAACATATTAGCCAGGCTCCTTTCTATTTCGATAAAATTGAAACAAGTGTGAGTAAACTCGATGCTTTTATTAAAGATATTATTAGCTATTCCAAAAATGCTCGTCTCGAAGTAAACTTCGAAAAGGTTAATTTAAAAAAGTTGATTAACGAGATTGTAAATGGGCTAGCCTATGATGAAAAATATAGTTTTATATCGTTTAGGCTAGATGCCAGTACAGATTTGGTTGTAAATACCGATAAAACCCGCCTTACTTTTATCTTAAATAACTTGCTATCTAATGCTTTTAAATTTGCCGATAAAGAAAAAGCCAACCCCTTTGTGCTCGTAAAGGTTTTGAAAAATAATGAACACTTACAGCTAATAATTGAAGATAATGGACTTGGTATTCCTAAGGCATTTCAAAAAGATGTTTATAAAATGTTTTACCGAGCTAATGAAAAAAGTGATGGTACCGGCTTGGGTTTGTATATTGTAAAGGAAAGTGTTGATAAACTGAAAGGTAAAATAAACCTAGTCTCCGAAGAAGGTAAGTTTACCCGGTTTCAAATTAACTTACCTTTTAACTAAAAAAAATATTTTAGCAACTACTTATAAAACAGGCTGCATTCTGACAAAAAATAACTATTTTTATACGAGCAGGGTGTCCATCGATTCACGGGTTTAAGCAAAATATAGTACCTTGTATTTGTAACTATGCGGTATCTAAAAATACAAATATTTTTATTCCTGCTATGTTGGCTTGTAAGTGGTTGGGCGCATGCTCAGTACAGCCAGCCATTGCAGGAGTATGTTATCGAAGTATGGTCGGCCGAGCAAGGGCTGCCTTCCAATAACTTGCGCTACATTACTAAAGATAAAAATGGTTTCCTTTGGATTGCTACCTTTAACGGCCTGGTAAGGTTCGATGGCAACCGCTTTAAAAATTATGATGCTGAAAACCTTGCGTTCTTAAAATCAAGTTCGTTTTACTCAATTAATTTGCAGGCCGATGGCACCTTGTTTATTGCCACACAAAGCAGTGGGGTTATCACGTTAAAACAAGGTAAATTTTCGCCCTTATCAGGAAATAATAAACTCCCAAAGTCTATCCAAACTACTTTTCAAGATAAGCAAGGTATTACCTGGATTGGCGCACGCAATGCAGGTGTGTATAGGTTAAAAGACGGGAAAATTGAAAAATTCAACTTGCCTGCATTCGAAAATTTGAGTGTGCGCAGTTTTACACAGGATAGCCAGGGCAATGTGTGGATTGCCACCGAAGGGGGTGGGGTGGCGCGTATTGCACAGCAAACGCGTAATGTGCACATTTTTACCGAAGCCAATGGGCTGCCTTCTAACATTGTTAATAGTATATACTACCACGATGGCAACGTGTATATTGGCACCGAAAACGGACTTGGAGTGTATGGAACTGATAAAAAATGGCATGTAGAGGATAGGTTAAAAGGTAGCTCCATTAACCAGGTTATTAGCGAT
>JALWRJ010000409.1 GCA_026994125.1 Cyclobacteriaceae bacterium
TGCATGTTCTATACGACCCGATGCGTTTATTCGTGGAGCCAAACCAAAAACTACATTACTTATTGATAATGGCGGTGCAAGTCCGGCCACTTTTAGTAGTGCCGCAAGCCCAATACTTGGTGCTGTGTTTAACTGCTTCATGCCCCAGTAAGCAAGTATCCTGTTTTCGCCAGTTACAGGCACAATATCGGCAGCTATACTTACCGCAACTAAATCTAACAACTTAAACAAGTTATCTTGAGGCCAAAGCATAGCTTGCGCCAAAGCTTGCAGTAGTTTAAAGCCAACACCACAACCTGATAGCTCTTTAAATGGATAGTCGCAATCTTTTTGCTTAGGATTAAGAATAGCATCGGCAACAGGCAGTACTGAGTCTGGTGTATGGTGATCGCACACTATAAATTGCATGCCCAGCGCTTTTGCTCTTGCTATAGGTTCAAAGCCACTAATTCCGCAATCTAAACTAATAATTAGGCTTACCTTTTCTTCAGCTGCCCACTCAACACCTTTTAATGACACGCCATAGCCTTCCTGATAGCGGTCGGGAATATAGTATGCTACATTTGCGTAGTATTGCTTAAGGTATTTCACAAATAATGCTACCGAAGTGGTTCCATCTACATCGTAATCGCCATAAATAAGGATTTTTTGCTTGTTTTTAATAGCAGATTGCAGCAACTCAACCGCTTTTCCCATGTTTTTCATCAGCATGGGATTATGAAGACGTTCTAATGAAGGCCTAAAAAATGCCTTTGCCTCATCATAGGTAGTAATGCCACGCTGAATGAGAATAGCCGATACAACGGGGTTTGTATTAATGACATCAGATAACTTTTGGATAGCCTCCTTTTCGGGAAAGGGTTTTATATTCCATTTATAGTTGTTTGGCATAGGTTACAAATATACAAGCAACTGCTTAAACGGGATTAGTAGTATAAGCAGGAATACAAATTTGTTCAGGTTAATTGAACACCTCTCTTACTTTTATAAATATGTAGGAGGACGGAGATTTTCTGAGTTATTGAATTTTAAGCGATACATAGACAAGTGGGCTAAGAAAGGAATACTTGCCGGATTTGATGCTAACTTTCAAACACCATGTTATAGTATCGTTCAATTTCGCCTTGTAATTCGGGCATTGATATGTACTTGCTCTTGCGTATATATTCTCGTCCTTCAAAAAACACAAGCAACGTAGGGTTACCAAATACATTATATTGGCCGGCCAACGAGGGGTTTTTAAAACTATCCACAATAACCATTTCCATGTTAGGAAATTCGGTGCTGATTAGCTCGCTTACCTTGGGGCGTAAAGCCACACAGGGGCCACAGAAATCGTTTTTAAAATAAACCAGTAACCCTTGAGTTTCTTTAATTTTTAGTTCTAATTCTTTGGGTGTCATGCCAACATATTTTAGCTAAATTCCTTATTTAAGCCTTCACTTCCCAATACTCCGGGCGGGTATCATCGCTAACTTGGTTGTAGTAGGCTGGTGAAACTTTGCGGCCATCTTTGGTTTTAAGCATGAATTTGTAAACGGCCAACACAGGATTAAAGGTAATATCGGTTACACCCAGTGTATAGGTTTGTGGGTCATCTTCTGTTTTCCTTTTATCTTCTTCTACCTGAACAGTAAAGCCGTTATGCTCCAATAAGTCCTTCAAAAAAGTTACTCTTTCGGAAGAAATACTTTTTTCTACTACCTTACAACGAACTCCGTTAATTTCTTTTTCTGTATGTTTCCCTGAATCGAGTGCCATAATCATATTCAATTTTTAATCATCTATAAATTAAATACCAAAACTAACTGCTTGCACCCAATCGAATACCGGGCTGTAAAATCCAATAACCAAAATACCAATTACGGTAATCAGTAGTGCAACACGCGCCAACCTATCTCCTTTAATAGGTTCCATGGGGTTATCAGACCTATTAACAAACATTGCCTTAACCACCAGTAAATAATAGTACAACGAAATAATGGTATTAAGCACCGCCAACAGTACTACCCAATACAATCCTTGCTCGGCTGCTGCTGCAAACAAAAAGAATTTTCCAAAAAAACCGGCAAGTGGTGGGATTCCGGCAAGTGAGAATAATGCCAAAAGCATAACCATGCTTAACCTGGGGTTGGTTTGATAAAACCCGTTATAATCATCGATATTTTGCTTCCCGGTAGCATTTTTAACCATAGAAACAACCCCAAAAGCAGCCAGGTTAGAAAAAACATATACCAGAATAAAGTAAATAACGGTAGCCATGCCATAGGCGGTACCACTAACCATGCCCAACAATATAAAACCAGCCTGGGCTATGGATGAAAAAGCTAAAAATCGTTGCAGGTTTTGTTGCCTAAGCGCAAATAAATTACCTACTATCATTGTGCTTATGGCCATTAGAATAAGCAGGGGCTTCCATATCGGTATCATGGAATTAAAAACCGTAAACAAAAGAGTTATAAGTACAAACACGGCTGCGCCCTTAGATACAACGGATAAATACCCGGCAACATTGGTGGGTGAGCCTTCGTACACATCGGCTGTCCATAAATGAAACGGTACTAACGATATTTTAAAAGCCAAGCCCGAGATAAAGAAGATGGTTGCAATAACTTGTAATGGGTTTGGTTGCAACTGCCCCATTACCTCGTTAAAGTATAAACTACCCGTGGTACCATACATAATAGAAATACCATAAAGCATAATGCCCGATGATAAGGCAGCCAAAAGCAATAATTTAATACCGGCTTCGGTAGATTTAATTTTAGTTACATCATAAGCGGCAAGTACAGCAATAGGTACTGTGGCCAACTCTAGTCCTAGGTATAACATTAAGAAATCGCCTGCCGAAATCATATAATACATACCCAGCAGGGTTGAAAATAAAATTAAATAAAACTCTGTAGTTCGATTTTTATTTTCGGGCTTAAGCAGCCAGCCTTGTGCTTGCAATAGCACTACGAGCACGCCCATATTCAATATATTTTTCATTACAACAATAAGCGGTGTTGTGCGATACATACTGCCAAACAACTCACCCTGAGCAGCTGGCATAAATCCCAAAATGGTATGCATAGCAAATAGGGTAGTAGCCAAATACATCAAAACAGGTTTGCCGTGTTTAGACGAAAATACTTCGGCCATGAGTACCAAAAGGATCACACTAATAAGTGATAGTTCGGTTCGCATTAAAAGTATGTTTGATAAATCCATTTTAGTTGGGTATTGGGTTTAGGGTATTGGGTTTAGGGAAATTCTTCATCATATTCGTTAAAACATCATTATTCGTTATTCGTTATTCGATGTTCGTTATTTCTTTTCGCCTCCTACTCTTTTAATTTCGAATGCCGAACTCCGAATGTCGAATGTCGATATTAAATAATTATTTAGCATTCTTCACAGCTGTTTCTATACTCTTTACAAAAATTGATATTAGTTCATTATTTTCTTTCATTGCCTTTTCGATTAGATTCACTTCTTTTAATCGATTACTTTTTTTATGATTTTTAGATTAATCAAATTCTCCCTTAATTCTTTCAAAATAACCTTCATTTTATGTATAAAATCTCGTCTGGACTCAGCACTTTGCGCTTCCCCATAGTTTAATGAAACAGAAGT
>JALWRJ010000410.1 GCA_026994125.1 Cyclobacteriaceae bacterium
AGCCGGAGATGTAATTTTAATTTCGGACACCGGCATTATTGCTAACGACACTCCCTCTATTACCGTGGGTTTGCGAGGACTAAGTTATTTAGAAGTAGAGGTTACCGGACCCAACCGTGATTTACACTCGGGTGTGTATGGTGGTGCCGTAGCCAACCCCATTAATGTGCTTTGTACCATGATAGATTCCCTAATGGATGAAAACGGGCACATTACCATACCCGGCTTTTACGATAAAGTAGAAGAGCTTACGGCTGCCGAACGCGAAGCCCTAAATAAAGCTCCGTTTGATATAGAAGCCTACAAAGCCGAACTGGGCATTGACGAAGTAAAAGGCGAAAAAGGATTTACCACCCTGGAGCGCGTGGGTATTAGACCCACCTTAGATGTAAATGGTATTTGGGGAGGTTATACCGGTGAGGGTGCTAAAACAGTATTGCCTTCGAAAGCCCATGCCAAAATTTCGATGCGCCTGGTGCCAAACCAAAAAAGCGATGAAATTACATCGTTATTTATAAAGCATTTTAAAGCCATTGCTCCTCCTTATGTTAAAGTAAAGGTTGAAGCGCATCATGGAGGAGAGGCTTCGGTGGTTAAAACCGATTCGCTGGCCTATGGTGCAGCCAGCAAAGCGTTTGAAGAAGCTTGGGGCAAAACCCCCATACCTACACGCGATGGAGGGAGTATTCCGATTGTAGCTCTATTTAAAGAAGTATTGGGTGTTGATGTAGTGCTTTTAGGCTTTGGCCTCGATTCGGATGCCATTCATTCGCCCAACGAACACTATGGCCTTTTTAACTATTACAAAGGCATCGAAACCATTACCATGTTCTATAACCATTTTGTAGAAATGAGTAAGTAAACTTTTTTAAGCTTCCAACCGTTATATTTGATATTCATGGCGCTTTGGTTTTATTAGTACCTTACAGATAAAGCTACATGGAACAAACTATGGTAAAATTTATAATATGAAGAAAGTCTTTTTGGGTATTCTTTTAGCTTTTTTGGCCTTGAGTAGCCAGGCACAAGTGTTGCAACCCGCCAAATGGGAATATGCGCTATCTACCACTGAGTTTAAACCGGGCGATGAAATAGAACTTATTTTTAAAGCTACCATTGACAGGGGTTGGCATTTGTATTCCTCCGATTTCGACCCAGAGCTGGGCCCCATGGTAACTACTTTTAGTTTTGAACCCAACAACAGCTATGAGTTGGTGGGTGAGCTACGTGCCATAAACCCCAAAAAGGGTTACGATGAAATTTTTGAAGGCGACTACACTTACTTTGAAGGCCATGGAGAGTTTAGGCAAACCATTAAGGTTATAACTGCTAACCTGCACTTTACAGGCACCTACGAATACCAAGTGTGTACCGATACCGATGGCCGCTGTATTCCGTTTGAAGCCGACTTTACACAGGCCGACTTTGGCCTTAAAACAGATCAAAAAAAAAAGGAAGTAACTAAACCAGCTACACAGGCCTATAGCGATACCCCCACTACTAAGCCCGAAGAAAAAGGCCTGTGGGCATTTATGCTGTTTGCTTTTGTAACCGGGTTAATTACTTTGCTTACCCCATGCGTGTTTCCTATGATTCCCATGACGGTTACGTTTTTCTTAAAAGAACATGAAAAAGGAGGGCACGGAAAACGCAAGGCATTGGTTTTTGGAGCCTCCATTGTTTTTATTTTTACGGTGTTAGGTACGCTAACGGCCGTAATTTTTGGTGCCGATACCCTAAACCAATTAGCAACACATTGGTTGCCCAATGTGGTAATTTTCATTATCTTTTTCATTTTTGCCTTGTCGTTTTTGGGCTTGTTCGAAATTACCCTACCACACCAATTGGTTAATAAAATTGATGCCCAAAGCAATAAAGGCGGAATGATAGGGGTGTTTTTTATGGCCTTCACATTGGCATTAATTTCGTTCTCATGCACCTTTCCTATTGTTGGTAGTGTGTTGGTGCTTTCAGCCCAAGGCGAGTTTATTAAACCAATTTTGGGCATGCTATCGTTTTCATTAGCCTTTGCCTTGCCTTTTACTTTGTTTGCGTTTTTCCCAGCTTGGTTACAAAAAATGCCAAAATCAGGAGGTTGGCTAAACTCGGTAAAAGTAGTACTAGGCCTGGCCGAGCTTGCCTTAGGACTCAAATTTTTAAGTGTTGCCGACCAAGCCTACCATTGGGGTTTGCTCGACAGGGAAATATACCTGGCCTTATGGATAGTTATTTTTGGTATTATGGGCCTATACCTGCTGGGTAAACTAAGATTGCCCCACGATAGTCCTATAGAGCACTTGGGCGTAGTTAGGCTGCTGTTAGCTATTGGTGTGCTTAGTTTTGTAACCTATTTAATACCCGGTATGTGGGGAGCTCCGCTAAAAGCACTTTCGGGCTACTTACCCCCTATGACCACCCACGATTTTAACCTGGCCGAACCTCAGGCAGGGGCATTCATGGCCGAACCGGTAGCTTTATGCGAGGAACCCAAGTATGCCGATTTTCTTCATTTTCCGCATGGGTTAAAAGGTTATTTTGATTACCAACAAGCACTGGCATGTGCCAAAGCACAAAACAAACCCTTGTTTATCGATTTTACCGGCCATGGGTGTGTAAACTGCCGCGAAATGGAAGCCCGGGTGTGGTCTGACCCCGGAGTATTAAAACGAATGCAAGAAAACTTTGTGCTGGTAGCCTTGTACGTAGACGATCGCACCGAACTACCCGAAAACCAGTGGTACACCTCCACCTATGATAATAAAGTAAAGAAAACGATTGGCAAACAAAATGCCGATTTTCAAATTAGCCGCTACAATAATAATGCTCAACCTTTTTATGTAATACTAAACCAAAACGAAGAATTGGTAATGAACCCTCGAGCATACAATTTAAGCATTGAAGGGTTTAAAGCCTTTTTAGATGAAGCCGTACGCAGGTATAGTGCAGGAGAAACATCCGGGAAATAAATGTTTGTGTAAATATAGGGTTACATCATACCAAAAATAATCTATGATGCAACCCTATATTTTTAATAAATTGCTAATTGGTCGAACTTGGATGTAGGGTAAAAAACTCACCTTTTTTTAGCCGCTACCAAACTAATATCCAGGCTTTTGTACGAATGGGTGAGTGCTCCTACCGAAATAAAATCAACTCCGGTAGCTGCCACAGCCTCAATGGTTTGCTCGGTAATACCCCCACTGGCTTCTACCCGGCATTGGCCGTTTATTAAAGCTACCGCCTGCTTCATAAGTTCCGGAGCCATATTATCAAGCATAATGTAATCCACGCCTCCTACCTGTAAAACTTCTTTTACTTCGGCCAGGGTTCGGGTTTCTACTTCTATGGCCAGGTGTAGCTGCTGTGCTTGCAAGTATTGCCTGGTGGACTGCACGGCCCGGGTTATCCCTCCGGCAAAATCGATGTGGTTATCTTTAAGCATAATCATATCGTATAATGCAAACCGGTGGTTTTGGCCACCACCTATTAGCACTGCCCATTTTTCCATTACCCGAAAGTTTGGGGTGGTTTTGCGGGTATCTAACAGCCGGGCTTTATAAGGTTTAATTTTTTCGGACAGGTAATGTGTATAGCTGGCAATGCCACTCATGCGTTGCATACAATTAAGCACCAACCGCTCGGCCGTTAAAATGGCTTGTGCCTTGCCTTTTATTTCCATAATTTTATCTCCGGGAACTACCTGTTCGCCATCTTGCTTAAAAATAGTTAGGGCTAAGCCGGTATCTACCGTACTAAAAATTTGCTGCGCTAAGGCCACTCCGGCTATAATGCCGCTGTCTTTCATTATAATTTCTGCAGTGTGGTTGGCATCGGCTGGGATGGATGCCAACGAAGAATAATCTCCAGGCCCCACATCTTCTTGTAGCGCCAATTCAATAAACCTGTGTATGGCTTGTTCTGTTTTATACGGCATGTACCAGGGAGGCTTTTTTTACAATAAGCTATTCTTTAACAAAGCTCATTTCATGAATTTTAAATTGATCGTTTACATTTTTTAGGCGAATCCAAACCCGGTACGAAACCCCACCCGATACGTACTCGCCTATGGCATAAATAAGACCGTTTTCGCTGCTGCCTTCATGGTTTATTTGGAAAGAAGCAGGGGGGTGTTCTCTAAAATAACTCTTTAATACGCCTTCGGCTTGCGAACGGCTGTAAGCTCCTTCACTGCCTTCAATGTTTAAATCCACTTTATCGCTAAAATAATTAGCCAATTCGGCCGCATTACCCACTTCCATTACTAGTTTAACCTCGGCTACTGTTGGGTTTTGAGCCCATACTGCTGGGCTTAACAACACAAGCATGCCTATAAGAAGTGCGAAACGGGGTTTAAATGATTTCATACGGGTTGGAATTATATTTTTGGCCTCTCCAACAAAATAGATGAAACAAAGCTACTCTTCTATCCCTATATTTGCAAATCATAAGCCACCCGGCATAGTAAATTTAACAAAATGAGCCAAAAAGTACTTTTAATGATTTTAGACGGTTGGGGCATTGCCACCAACAAAGAGGTTTCTGCCATTGATAAGGCAATCACTCCTTTTATGGATAGCTTATATACCACCTACCCGCACAGCAAGCTGGAGGCCTCGGGATTAGCGGTAGGTTTGCCCGCAGGACAAATGGGAAATTCGGAAGTAGGGCATATGAATATTGGAGCCGGCCGGGTGGTTTACCAGGATTTGGTTAAGATAAACAAAGCGGTAGAAGATGGCACTATAGCGGACAACCCGGTACTAAGCCAGGCTTTTGCACATGCCAAAGAACATCAAAAAGCAGTACATTTTATTGGTTTGGTGTCGGATGGAGGGGTGCACTCGCATATAAACCACCTAAAAGGTTTACTAACTGCTGCCGGTAAGCAAGGGGTTAGCCAAATGTACGTACATGCATTTACTGATGGCCGCGATACCGACCCCAAAAGCGGATTGGGTTTTTTAACCGAGCTAACCCAACACATGCAACATACAGGAGGTGCCCTGGCCAGTATAATTGGGCGGTACTATGCCATGGATAGAGACAATCGCTGGGAACGCATAAGGCTTGCTTACGATGCCATGGTAAATGGAACAGGCCAGGTTACAGCCGATTGGAAGCAAGCCATGGAATTAAGTTACCAGCAAGATGTAACCGATGAATTTATAAAACCTATTATTTGCTCCACAGATAAAAATAGCCGTATTAAACCCGGGGATGTAGTTATAAACTTTAACTTTAGAACCGACCGTGGCCGGGAAATAACCCAAGCCCTAACCCAGCGTAATTTTGAAGAGCAAAATATGCACAAACTGCCTTTGTACTATGTAACGCTAACCAATTACGATGATAGTTTTACCGATGTAAAAGTAGCATACGACAAAGAAAATCTGCACAACACCTTAGGCGAAGTGCTTAGCAAGCAAGGGCTTACGCAAATAAGAATTGCCGAAACAGAAAAATACCCCCATGTTACTTTTTTCTTTTCGGGAGGTAAAGAAGAACCCTTTAAAGGAGAAAAAAGGTTGCTCTGCCCTTCGCCCAAAGTAGCCACCTATGATTTACAGCCCGAAATGAGCGCAGCCGACATTAGTGCTAAAATTATTCCTGAGTTAGAGGAGCAAACAGCCGATTTTATTTGCCTTAACTATGCTAACCCCGACATGGTAGGCCATACCGGAGTGTTTGAAGCTGCTGTAAAAGCCTGTGAAACCGTTGATGCCGAAGCTAAAAAAGTGGTAACTACTGCCTTAAATAACAACTATGCCATTATTATTATTGCCGACCACGGCAACCCCGACATTATGATAAACCCCGATGGCACGCCCAATACAGCCCACACCACCAACCTGGTGCCTTGCATTTTGGTAAGTAACCAAGCTGGGTTAACACTAAAAAATGGCAAACTAGGCGACCTGGCTCCCACTATTTTATCCCTAATGGAGCTGCCCATACCCAACGAAATGACAGGCTCGGTGTTAATTGACTCGTAATTAATATGAAACAAATTGCAGTAATTTTGCTTTGGCTAAGTGCTTGCCAGGCGCCCCAAGTAACCGAAGAGTTGCGCAACCAATATATTGATTTGCCTAAGCTAGCCAACCAGCTTATTGTACAGCAAACGCAACACCCTCAGCCCGTCCTAAAACTTAGTAGTATAAATGCGCAATTCGATACCCTGCAAATAACACAGCCCGATTCGCTATTTTGGGCCGAAACCTTAAATTTGCTGCTTGCCACCCAACTTAACAAGCCTGCTTTAACCGGTGCGTTTGAGGTGAGTGAGCCCCAACCCGACCCAAACAGCAACCTGCTTACCACTACTTATCGATTAAAGGCGGCACAACAAAGCAACATAAAGCTTGTAACCTTAAAGTATTTAAATAGCCCCGATAACTTGCGGTACCTGACCCTAAAAATTGCCAGTCAAAACCCGGTTTATGCCACCGAACAAGCCTTGGAACTTTGGCTAAATGGCTTACCTAACACTAGCCATCTAAGCATTGATTCGCTACGAATAAAGGGCAGTAACAAAACCATTTTTTTAGACAGTGTACACTACCAAACCGTAGTTGTTTCCACGCAGTTTTAATTGCTTATGCTGCAGATAGCAAGCTCTACTTGTTCATTTCTACACGCACATTGTACAGCATGTGGTCAAGGGCTTCGCTCCAGGTTTCATCGGCATCCCATTTAGGACCCAGGTAAATATTGCCACTACGCAAATGTTTAATGTAGTATTTGTACACCATGCCGTAGGCCGGTATGCTGCGCAAGGTAAGCTGGCCATTTTTGTAAATTTGAGTCGTGTAATTTTCTTGCGATTCGTCCAGTTTATAATTCAATAACCGCTTAATATCAATACCCGGGGCATACAGCCTGAGCAGCACATAACTAAAGCCGTTTTTGCTGAGCTCAATATCCGATATGTCCGGATCCACCAGTTCGTAGGCATAGTCATAGCCTTTCATTTTTTCTTCCAACACTTTATTGTTGCGTTCATGTAGCCGGTTGGCAGCGGTAACTTGTTCAGCCACCAGATTATTAATGCTACCGGCCGGCTTTGGGTTAGGAATCGCTATGGTTTTAAAACGAGGCACGGCCAATTTACCAAAATTGAGATCGGTTAAATAACCTTCCACGTGCTCGCCCCAAACCATTTTAACATCGTTAAAATATTCGGGGTGGTCGTTCATTAATAAGTTTTTTCGCTCGTATTTATTGGCTGCCGTAGCCACTTTACCCAATACTTTGTCAAAGTCTTTTCCTTGGGCTTTCCAACCGGGTTGCCCATTAGAGAAAATAGAGGCTTTACGATTGAAGGGCGTTGCCAATACAACATAGCGTGTAAGTTCTTTATTTTTTTTCTTAAAAACCACTCGACTAAGCACAATAATGTTTTTAACCTCCCGCTTTTTCCAAGCCTCCGAAAAACCATACTGGCTATCGCGCCCGGCAAATACTTGTTTAAAGTTATAATAACCCACTACATCGATGCCCGCCTTGTAAAACACCTTGTGAGCCTCTTGCACCAGCGGCTTAATTTGGTTGGTGGGCAACACTTTAGTGGTATTTACCAGCACAATGGTTTTACCCGATCGAATGGTTTCGGGCAAGCTTCCTCCATAATTTAAAAACACCAGGCCGGCCACATTAATTTCCTCTTCCTGTGCACTCACCGAAGTAAAAATTGCCAAGCCAAGCAATACTAAAATCATTGTTTTTTTCATCATAAGTTATAAATATGGAGTTGGTTTAGTAGGTAAAGATAACGTTAATTTTTAGTTGACATTATGCAATGGGTTAAATAAGTTTTGGGCTTTATGAGTAGATAAACTACCTAACGTTAGCATTTGCCAGCTATTTCGAAACAAACTTAGGACAGCAATTGTAAATAGCGGTAGTAATCTGCAATTTTGTATAGCAGGATAAAAATATTAATATGATATCGAAGAGAACGGTTTGGGCGGGCATGGTACTTGGCTCGGTGTTGCTTTCATCGTTTGCATTTTATGCATACCAAATAGTGTATTCGCCAAATTTTCAGGTGGGTAAGCAAAATGCTTACCTGGTAATACCCGTTGGTGGTGGATTTGATGCCGTACGCGACAGTTTATATAAATACGATATGGTACAAGATGTAGTGTCGTTTAGTTTTTTAGCTAAACTAATGCACTACCAAGAAGCCGTAAAGCCCGGAATTTATGAAATTTCGGCCAATATGACCAACATTGAAGCCATTAGGATGTTGCGATCCGGCAACCAAAAGGCAACATATATTACATTTAGCTATGGGCGTACCTTGCAGGATATTGCCGAGCCCATTACTAAAAACATAGCGCTTACCAAAACCGAATTTTTAGCTGCGGTAGCGGCCTACCTGCCCAACAACCCCGATGGGTTTACTTCGCAAACTATACTGGCCATGTTTATACCCAACACCTACCAGGTGTACTACGATGTAACAGGCGAAAAGCTACTTAAACGGCTAAACCGGGAGTACCACACCTTTTGGAATGCTGAACGGACTGCCAAGGCAGAAGCTTTGGGGCTAACCCCGGTACAAGTAAGCACGTTGGCCTCTATTGTGCAGGCCGAAAGCAGCAAGGCCGATGAGGCACCCGTAATTGCCGGGCTTTACTACAACCGGTTGCAGCGGGGTATTCCTTTGCAAGCCGACCCCACCCTGGTATTTGCTTGGGGCGATTTTACCCTAAAAAGGGTATTAAACAAGCATAAAGAAATTGATTCGCCCTATAACACGTATAAATATGCCGGACTGCCTCCCGGCCCCATAAATTTACCCGGTATTCATGCGATTGATGCCGTGCTTAATTACCAAAAGCATAACTATATTTACATGTGTGCGAAAGAAGATTTTTCGGGTTATCATAATTTTACGGCCAGCCTAACCAAGCACAATGCCAACGCCAGACGATACCAACGGGCATTAAGCATTGAAATGCGAAAGGCCAAACAGGCCACAAACTAAAATAGTATGTTTATTACCGAAACAACACTACGCGTTCGTTATGTAGAAACCGACCAAATGGGCTACGCCCACCACAGTAATTACATTGTTTATTACGAATATGGCCGGGTAGAAGCCATGCGAAATTTAGGGATGTCGTACCGTGAAATGGAAGAGTCGGGCGTTATGATGCCGGTAATTGATAGTGCCTCAAAATACATAAAGCCCGCCTTTTACGATGATGAAATAACCATTAAAATAACGGTACCCGAATTGCCCACCGTGCGTATGCGTTTTGAGTACCGGCTTTTTGTAAACAACCAACTTATACACGAAGGCCACACCACCTTGGTTTTTGTGAATAAATCTACCGGTAGGCCTATGCGAGCCCCTCAACAAATGTTAGATTTGTTACAGCCCTATTATGCCTAGCAACAAACAAAAAATACTAACTTTTTTTAAACAACACCCCCTGCTAAACAGTGTGGTACTACTGCTTAAGCGTATTAGGTTTAAAGACGATAAAATTTCGCTATATTTTTTAATTAAAACCTTTATAGTTAAGGTGCAGAAAGACGAAATTTTAGAACGAGCCAATGCCGTGGCCTTTAGTTTTACCATGTCTATTTTTCCGGCTGTGCTGTTTTTATTTACACTTATTCCGTTTATACATAATTTTATTCCATCGGTAAATAGTGCCTCTATTATGGAATTTATGGGCACTTTAATGCCCCCCAGCATGTATAGTGCTGTAGAATCTACCATACAGGATATTGTAAGCCACTCACGAGGCGGCCTGCTTACTTTTGGTGCCTTAATGGCTCTGTTTTTGGCCACCAATGGCACTATGAGCCTAATGGTAGCTTTTAATAGCCGCTACCAAACCATTAAAAAACGAAACTATATTAAAAAAAGGCTGGTAGCCATTGGCCTTACACTCATTATGGCTTTTGTATTGGTGCTGGCTATTTTATTGTTGGTGGGTGGCCAGTTGGCTATTGATTACCTGGTAAAAATTGCTTTTTTTGATATTGATAGCTACGTGCTTTACCTGGCCAGGTTTGTCAGGTTAATTGTCTTGTTTTTAGTATTTGCCATTGCTATTTCTTCACTTTTTTATTTTGGGTCGGAGGTTCATCAAAAATGGAATTTCTTTTCGTATGGTTCTATTACCGCCACCGTGCTTACCCTACTGGTTTCATATATATTTTCATCGTACATTAGTAGTTTTGGCACCTATAATAAGCTGTACGGTTCAATTGGAGTGATGCTGGCACTTATGTTTTGGATAATGCTTATCTCTATAATTTTACTGGTTTGTTACGAAATAAATGCCAGTGTGCACCATGCCATTCAGTTGGCTAAAGACGAAACCAAGCAACATATTTTGGAGGAGGAGTAAGCCACACCTGCCAGGTTACAAAAATATTTTTAGTTCTTTATTGCAAAAAAATCAATAACTACTACATTTGCACTCCCATTGCCACGAGGAATGGCCACCCCGATAGCTTTCGGGGGGCTGAGTACCTCAAAAACACACAGAGGAGTGGCAGAGTGGTCGAATGCACTGGTCTTGAAAACCAGCGTGCCGCAAGGTACCGGGGGTTCGAATCCCTCCTCCTCTGCAAAAGCCTGCCGAGTTACCGGCAGGCTTTTTTGTGGCTGCAACCTTACACTTTGCCTATAAAATCGCTTTTTTATTAATCGCAACAAACCTTGGCTTTAAGGGGATGACTAATTGAAAACAGGCCATTGTTCAGCAAACCCTACGTAAATAGATAAGCCCAATAGATAAGAACACCCTGCAAAGGTAATCGTAAAAAAAGCAGCCATCTAACCAAAGTAGTTGCTTTGGCTGTGGTATTAAAATGATGTACATTAGCCGGAAACACAGCAAGTAACAGGGCAATTATTCCCCATGCGGCAAGCTTTGTTAGTTCGGGTACTACTAACCCCAGCGCTAAAATAATTTCTATTGCTCCACTAACCAGCACCAAAAGTTTGTGGGCTGGCAAATAACGTGGCATAATGCGCATATAAGTTTTTGGATAAGCTAAATGTGCTACTCCTGCGGCCAAATACAAAACCGCCATGCAATATAGACTAAACGAATTCAACTAAATGAGTTAAGCTAATGAGCCTTCGAACCATTTTTCAATTAATTTAGGCTGTTCTTTATCAAAATTGGTGGGCTGGTAACTAAATTCGTTCGTGTGGGGGTCGTAAGTATAGTCTTTACCCCAGGTTTCAAAATTGGCTGCCAGTTGTTCCAGGGCTTCCACAATATAAAGTAGCTCTTGGTTGCTCATGGTTGGGTGTATAGACATCCGTATCCAACCGGGTTTATTGGAAAGGTCGCCCTGGCTTACAGCCGAGGTAATGTTGTTTGAAGTATCTTCATCTACATGTAATAAATAATGGCCGTACGTGCCCGCACAAGAGCACCCACCCCGCATTTGAATGCCAAAGCGGTCGTTAAGCAGGCGTACACCTAAATTATAATGAAGGTTATCTATGTAAAAAGAAATTACCCCCAAGCGGTGTGTAAAATTTTCGGCCAGTATATGTAAGCCAGGAATGGCCTTCATACGGTTCCAAATTAATGCCAGCTGTTCCTCTTCTCTTTGTTGGATGGCTTCAGAGCCCATTTCTTCTTTAAGTTTTACACAAAGTGCTGTTTTAATGGTTTGCAAAAAAGCCGGAGTACCACCATCTTCGCGCATTTCTATGTCGTCTAGGTATTTATGTAGCCCCCAGGGGTTTGTCCAATCCACCGTGCCTCCTCCGGGGTTATCGGGCACCTCGTTATTATATAAATCTTTATTAAAAATAAGCACACCTGCGGTACCCGGCCCCCCTAAAAACTTATGGGGCGAAAAATAAATGGCGTCCAAATATTGTTCTTTTTTAGGCGGGTGCATATCAATGGTAATGTAGGGAGCCGAGCAGGCAAAATCCACAAAACAATAACCTCCGGCAGCATGAATCATTTCGGCTATTTCAAAATATGGGGTAATAATGCCCGTAACATTAGAGCAAGAGGTAACAGCCGCATACTTGGTTTTACGATGTTTATATGTATCGAGCAGCACAGCAAATTGCTCTAAATCTACATAGCCCTCGGCATTGGGGGGTATAATTTCTACATCGGCCAAGGTTTCGAGCCAGGAGGTTTGGTTACTGTGGTGCTCCATGTGCGTAATAAACACGATGGGTCTTTCTTCTTCGGGTACCTGTATAAAGGGTCGATGTTTTTCGTACACTTTTAGCCCCAAAATGCGCTGAAACTTATTAACTACGCCTGTCATGCCCGAGTTAGATGAAATCATCACATCCTCGGCCGAAGCATTTACATGCTTTTTTACTATATCCATAGCTTTATGGTAGGCTATGGTCATAGACGAACCTGTTACGTTGGTTTCGGTATGTGTATTGCCCACCATTGGAAAAAATTGGGCATTTAATTTTTCCTCAATGGGTTTGTAAATTCGTCCACTGGCTGTCCAGTCGGCATATACAATTTTTTGCGAACCATAAGGGCTTTCAAAAACTTGGTTGTATCCGCTTATGTGTTGTCGGTACTTGGCAAATTGTTCTTCTAACATACTAACAAGAAGGTTATAAAGGAGCAAAGTTACAAGTAACTGCTTAATTTATTGTGATTCGCATTACAAGGATATTCCTACGAAAGAGAATAATTAGTATGAAATTGCAAGATAAGCTTGCCATGCTTAAAATGAAACAGCCTAAGCTCATAAATTTTACTTATTTTGCCGATTAAGTAACCAATCGTTGCCGTACTGCTTCGTATAAAATAATACCGGCTGAGGTAGCCACATTCAACGATTCTACCCTTCCTGCAAGTGGTATTTTGGCACGTTGGTCGGCCAGCTGCATAATTTCTTTAGATATGCCGTCTTCTTCTGATCCCATAATGATGGCCGTGGGTGGAGTTAAATCGGTGTGGTAAATTAGCTCGTTGGTTTTTTCGGTGCAAGCCACCAATTGCACACCCATCAATTGTAAATTTTGTAAAGTTTGAGGCAAATTATAGGCCCGGCAAATGGGCAGGTGGTTGAGGGCTCCGGCCGAAGTTTTCATGGCATCGCTCGAAATTTGAGCAGCTCCATGAGCCGGCACCACCAGGGCATCAGCACCGGCACATTCGGCCGTACGCACCATGGCACCAAAGTTGCGCACATCGGTAATGCGGTCGAGCACCAATACCAGCGGGTTGCGCCCCGTGGCAAAGCATCGATCCACAATGTTATCCAGGTTAGCAAACTCAATAGGCGAAATAAAACCTACTACCCCCTGGTGGTTTTTGCGTGTTAGCCGGTTTAGCTTTTCAAAAGGCACCTTGGTAAATATTACACCGTTGGCTTTAAGCAAGGCTACTAACTCTTTAAGTAAATCACCGGTTAAGTTTTTTTGAACAAACAGTTTATCAAATGTTTTGCCCGATTTTACGGCTTCTTCAATGGGCCTCAACCCAAATATCATATTATTGTTTACAGGTTTTTTCTGCCTTTTCTCCATAAATCAATTGCTCTAAACCAGTTGGATCGGTGTTTGCTATCCCGCTGCAGTACATAGTAATAATCAGCCAGTTGTTCGTTTTGCAGGTAAAAATCAAACACCATGGTAGGCAACTCATACGTTTTTTCGTAGCGCCAACTCAGCCCGTTATCACTCATCAATACCTTATCGGGTGCGCCAAAGATAATATAAATCATACCCATATCCGTTTTCCAGCCTTCTTTAACCGAAGTAAACCAGCTGTTGGCTTGTTTTACCCGTGTAAAGTAGGTCGAAATCATCCTGGCGGCCTTTTTAGGGTTGCCGGTGTTTTCTAACCAAAAAGCATCATAATCTTTTTTAGGGTGGG
>JALWRJ010000411.1 GCA_026994125.1 Cyclobacteriaceae bacterium
AATGTAAGGTTGCCAGCCAATTAATGTTGAGGATGTGAAAGCGAAAAACAACACTAAAAAACAGAGTAGCTGAGGAAAGCGAAAATCAAAAGAGTAGCTATAAATTATGGAGCAAAGAAATAGATATTGCTCCTTTAAAATCAAAATTAGTATGAAATACGTATCGAAAATAATCCTAGTATTTGCAATATCACTCATTTTTTTATCTTGTGATAAAAGTCAGATATTACTCAACGAAAAAGTTGAAAAAAATAAAGAATTAAAAAGCGCTCTTTTGGACAAGTATGGAATTAATGTGACGGAAACTGAAAGTGGAGAAATTAATTTTAAATATCCAAATGGAAAAAATCTTTTGTTTAAGAAGATTGGAGAAAAATATTTGGTGACAGGTTCTTTAATTTATGGTAGAGAGTTTGGTGTTAAATTACTTGATTCTAATAATAATTCATCTGCTAAAGTTATATTTACAGATAATACATTTAACAATAGAATTTCTCAGAATCAATTGGCAGGTTTAGTAAAAAACATTAGTTTAGGAGAATCGTATTCAAGTGTACGTACTTTTGATAATTGTTTTGTTGAGGAATGGAATGCATTTTGTTCTGATACAGTAAGTTGTATTGCACAAATAGTTGCACCATTGGAGGTGGCAACTGCGGTTGCGATTTCATGTGCTTTTTTTGAATAATTTGAAACCTTAATTATATGTTAGAGCATGGATAAAAAGAATTTATTATTTATACGCCTACTAATACTAGGAATTGTAGGTATAATTATTGGTGCCGAATTAAAAATAGCAGGTAATCCAATGTATTATATAGCTTTATACACGGCATTGTCTTTAAAACTTTTATCAATCATTTTATTAATTGGATATAACTTTAAAAAGATTAAAGCTGCCCTTAGCTAAAATTAGTTGGATTTGTCTTCCATAAAAAACCGCATAAAAAAAGCGATACCCTTTGTAAAGTATCGCTTTTTTTATGTGTCAGGCCAATTAGCTACCCATGCATAATTTCCTTTTTCTTTAAAAGTTCCTCTTCCGTTTCGGGGTGGTCTTCGTCCACAAAAATAGCATCGGCAGGGCACACCGATACGCATTGAGGTTCATCATGAAATCCTTTACATTCTGTACACTTATCGGGTACAATAAAAAAGAATTCATCGCTCAAAGCCTCATGTTTTTCATCCGCATCGGCTTCAGAGCCATCCAGTTTAGTAAACGAGCCACTTAAATTCGTGCCATCGGCATAAGCCCATTCTTCATCGGGTTCGTAAATGGCGTTATTGGGGCACTCCGATACACAAGCATCGCAGTTAATGCAATCATCATTAATAACTAACATAATATTCTATATTTAAAATTGAACGTCTGTTTTTTTTCTTGCGCAAATGTAAAGTACAAAATTTAACTTAATATCATAAATTTTCTATTTGGAATTATTCTAAAGTGGCCGGCAGGGTTACCCAAAACTGTGCGCTAAATTTTTTATTTTAAAAGTTTTTAAGCTTTGTTCAGCCGTAAATTAAGCCATTTGCAAGGTTTTTAATTATTCTCAGCTAAACCCTGATGAAATATTCGCTTTTTTATGATTTTACTCATATTTTTAGTACCCGAGACAGCTTACCTTGGCGCCTCGAAAAAAGGAATTTTAATTTTTGAATTGTTAAAATATGGGAACAACTGCTATTAAAGAGGTTGATAAGGTTGTCATAAAATTTGCCGGAGACTCCGGTGACGGCATGCAACTAACCGGTACACAGTTTACCGGAACTTCTGCCTTACTGGGCAACGATATTGCCACTTTTCCTGATTACCCAGCCGAAATCAGAGCCCCTCAGGGCACGGTGGCCGGTGTATCGGGCTTTCAGGTACACATTGGGCACGCACACATTCACACCCCGGGCGATAACCCCGATGTGCTGGTGGCCATGAATGCCGCAGCGCTTAAAGCAAATTTGCGCGATGTGGCCAAAGGGAAAACAATAATTATTGATACCGATAATTTTAAACGAAAAGACTGGGAAAAGGCCGGTTTTGAAGAAGACCCCTTAACCAGTGGAATTTTACGAGAGTATAACCTGGTGGAAGCACCTATTACTTCGCTAACCCGTACCGCTTTAGAAGGTATTGGCTTGGATAACAAAAGCGTATTACGAAGCAAAAATATGTTTGCCTTGGGCATGGTGTATTGGATGTTTAGCCGCCCCCTCGATTATACCGAGCGTTTTTTAAAAGGCAAGTTTGGTAGCAAACCCGAAGTGCTGGAAGGCAATATAAAAGCTTTGAAAGCCGGTTTTAATTATGCCGATACCATTGAGGCCTTTTCATCGGCCAGTACGGTGTTGCCTGCCGATATGGAACCCGGCCTCTACAAAAATGTGATGGGTAACGAGGCCACTGCCTGGGGCTTTTTAGCTGCGGCCGAAAAAGCAGGAAAAGAGCTGTTTTTAGGGTCGTATCCTATTACTCCTGCCTCGGATATACTACACGAGCTGGCCAAACACCGCCACTTTGGGGCAAAGGTGTTTCAGGCCGAAGACGAAATTGCCGGAATAACCTCGGCCATTGGCGCTGCCTTTGCGGGCGATTTGGCTATTACCACCACCTCCGGCCCCGGACTGGCACTTAAAGGAGAAGCTTTGGGACTAGCTGTTATGACCGAGCTGCCCTTAGTAGTTGTGGATGTGCAACGGGGTGGCCCTTCTACCGGGCTTCCAACAAAAACCGAACAAAGCGATTTAATGCAGGCTTTATATGGCCGCAATGGCGAAAGCCCCGTAGCTGTAGTAGCTGCTAAATCTCCGGCCGATTGTTTTAACATGGCTTATCGAGCTGCCAAAATAGCCTTGGAACACATGACACCCGTAATATTGCTTACCGATGGCTATGTAGCCAATGGCTCTCAACCCTGGAAAATCCAACGCACCAAAGAATTGGAGGCTATTACACCCCACCAGGTAGAAGAATCGATGCAAAACTGGCAGCCATATGAGCGCAATACCGACACCTTGGCCAGGTATTGGGCCTACCCCGGTATGGCAGGGTATGAACACCGGGTAGGAGGACTTGAAAAAGATGAGCTTACAGGCAATGTTTCATATACGCCCGAAAACCATGAAAAAATGGTGCATACACGTGCCGAAAAAGTACAACGAATAGCTAATTATATACCCGAATTAAGTGTAGATGGCGCCAGTGAAGGTGATTTATTGGTAGTTGGTTGGGGAGGTACCTATGGGTCGTTACTCACGGCTGTTAACCAGTGCTCCGGCAATGCTAAAAAAGTTGGTTTGGCGCATTTTAGTTTTATAAAACCCTTACCCGCCAATACGGCCGAGGTTTTTGCTAAGTTTAAAAAAATATTAGTGTGTGAGCTTAATAATGGCCAGTTTGTGAATTATTTACGTGGCGAGTTGCCTCAGTTTAGTTACCAAAGCTATACCAAAACGCAAGGCTTACCCTTTAGAGTGGTAGAACTTACTCACGCTATTAACAAAACCCTAGAAGAGAAATAGTTATGACAGTAGAAACATTAGAATATACCGCAAAAGATTTTTCGAGCGATCAAGAAGTAAAATGGTGCCCGGGTTGTGGCGATTACGCCATACTAAAAGCCGTTCAAAAAGCCATGCCCTTAATTGGTCGTAAAAAGGAGGAGATTGTATTCGTGTCGGGCATTGGGTGCTCATCACGGTTTCCTTATTACATGGATACCTATGGATTCCATAGTATTCATGGCCGAGCTCCGGCATTGGCCACCGGAGTAAAATTAGCCAACCCCGATTTAAGCGTTTGGCAGATTACCGGAGATGGCGATGCCCTGGCTATTGGAGGTAATCATTTTATACACCTTATTCGCAGAAATGTAGATATAAATGTACTGCTGTTCAACAATAGAATTTATGGGCTCACCAAAGGGCAATTCTCGCCCACTACTAATTTGGGGCAAAAAACAAAATCTTCACCTCAAGGCACTATCGATAACCCCTTTAATCCGGGTGAACTGGTATTAGGTGCCAACGGGTATTTCTTTGCCCGTGCTACCGATACCAATGCAAAAGCCATGACTGAAATTTTTGTGGAGGCCGAAAAACACCGGGGCGCTTCTATTATTGAAATTATGCAAAACTGTGTGATTTTTAACAAAGATATCTATGCCGATTACACAGGTAAAGAAGTTAAGTTAGACCACCAACTACATGTGGAACACGGCAAACCCATGATTTTTGGTAAGGAATCTAACAAAGGTTTGGTGTTGAACGGGTTTAAGCTGGAGGTGGTTACCATTGGCGAAAATGGGATTACCGAAAAGGATATATTGGTACACAATGCCAAAGAAGAAGATGCTACCCTGCACATGATGCTGGCAAAGCTGCAAATGCCCATTGTAACCGGTATTATCCGTTCGGTAAAAAGCGACACCTTTGACCAACGCATGAAAGTGCAAGTGGAAGAAGTGGAGCGTAAATCTCCTTTTAAATCGGTAGATGATTTGCTAGTAAGTGGCGAAACCTGGGAAATAAAATAAGATGGGCAACGAAGCAATTATTCTTTTTATCATACTTGGGCTGGTACTCGTAGGAGGAGCCATTCTTTTCTCCTACCTGGTATCGCCCAAAGTGCCTCAAAAAATGAAAGAAGATACCTTTGAATGTGGTATCGAAACACAGGGTTCGTCCTGGATACAGTTTAAAGTGGGTTATTACCTGTTTGCTATTCTCTTCCTCATTTTTGATGTGGAAACCCTGTTTATTGTGCCTTGGGCAGTGGTAATGAAAAATCTCGGGATGGTAGCTTTTGTAGAAATCGTTATTTTCTTCTTTATACTTGGTTTAGGCTTGTTGTATGCCTGGAAAAAAGACGCATTGAAATGGGAGTAGAACTAGACAACATACAAAACCCGGCTAGCATTCCGGATGACTTCCCGGGCAAAGTAATACCTGGGGGAAACGGTGCCAACATTATTGTTACCTCGTTCGACAAAATTGTTAACTGGTCGCGCTCAAATTCGCTATGGCCACTTACGTTTGGTACCAGTTGCTGTGCCATCGAAATGATGCAAACCGGAGCTGCCCGCCACGATTGGTCGCGTTTTGGGTTTGAAGTAGCCCGAGCTACACCCCGCCAGGCCGATATGATTGTGATTGCAGGCACCATTGTAAACAAAATGGCGCCTGTGTTGCGCAGGCTGTACGAGCAAATTGCCGACCCCAAGTATGTAATTGCCATGGGGGCTTGTGCCATTTCGGGTGGCCCATTTTTTTATAATACCTACTCGGTAGTTAAAGGAGCCGACCATATAATACCCGTAGATGTGTATGTGCCGGGTTGCCCCCCAAGACCCGAAGCCCTGTTAGATGGAATTATGAAATTGCAAGATAAAATTAAGGGATCTTCCATGGCCGATAAAAAACCAACCCTAGAGGATTTTGATAAAGGATTGTAGTGGATAAAGTAGTCCAATATATCGAAAAATTTAAAGCGCTTGAGCTAGATAAAGTAATAGATTTTAATAAATTCAATTTAATAGCTATTACTTCGCACAGCACTCAAATTGAAGGAGCTACTTTGTCAATAGAAGAAGCTTCTTTGCTGCTGAATGATGGAATTACTCCAAAAGGGAAGCCTCTGGAGCATTCGCTTATGGTAAAAGATCACCATAATGCGTTGTTAGAAGTACTTAAAAAAGTCCAAAACTTTTCATCATTATTTAATGAAAAGTTAATTTGCGATATAAATAGGGCTGTAATGAAACATACAGGCCAAAAATACAACACTCCACTAGGACAAGTAGATGCTGCCAAGGGCGAGTTAAGAAAAGGTGCAGTTTTTGTTCAAAAAAGATATTTTCCGGATTATAAAAAAGTTCCGGGATTACTTAATCAATTATGCAAGGAACTAAATGAAAGGATAACTCAAAAATTATCGGTTAGGCAACAAATAAACCTGGGGTATAGTGCTCATTTTAACCTGGTCAGTATCCACCCATTTTACGATGGAAATGGAAGAACCGCTAGATTAATGATGAACTTGATTCAAAAATACTTCGACATGCCGCTATCTATTGTATATGCAGAAGATAAACTGGAATACTTTGCAGCTATTGAAAAAAGTAGAGAAACCGGGAGCATAGAACCCTTTAATGTGTTTATGGATGCTCAGTATATTAAGTTTTTGGCAAGTGAAATAGAATTATTTGAACAGCAGGTTAAAAGAAACGGTAAAGGAAACAATACCATGTCATTATTGTTTTAACTAAAATTATGGACAGAGAAAACCTACAAAAAATAATAGCAACCTGGGGCAACGAAGCTGAGTTTTCGCCTGCGCCTGTACCGGCCAACGAAGAAACCGGTACTAAAGCTATATCCGGAACTCAGTTTTTAGAAGTAACCATAAAACCGGAACATTTGTTAACCTATGCCAATAAGCTTAGAAACGAACCTGAATTACAGTTCGATTTTATGTTTAACCACACCTGCGTAGATTTTCCGGAGCATTTTATGGTAGTTAATCATTTGCGCAGTACCCGGCATGGGCATGAGGTGGTTTTAAAAGTAAAGCTGGAGGATAAAGAAACCCCTCAACTTGAAACCCTTAGCCATATTTGGCGTACAGCCGAATACCTGGAACGCGAAGTGTTTGATTTGTTTGGTATTCAATATCAAAATCATCCTGACTTACGAAGAATTTTATTAACCGATGATTGGGAAGGTTACCCATTACGGAAAAATTACGAAGATCCTGTAAATATGATTTCGCTATGACCGAGGAAACACTAACTAAAGAAGGCTTAAAAACCCAGGAGTATTTTGTAAACATGGGACCCCAGCACCCATCTACCCACGGTGTGCTTCGACTTATGTTAGAGCTGGATGGCGAAATTATAAAAAAGGTAATTCCACATATAGGCTATGTACACCGCTCTATCGAAAAAATGTGTGAAAAAGACTCGTACCGGCAAATTGTGCATATTACCGACCGCATGGATTACCTAAGCAACCACATGAACAACGAAGCGGTGTGTTTATTGGTAGAAAACGCCTTGGAAATTGAAGTAAGCGACCGGGTAAAAGTTATCCGAACCATTATGTCGGAGCTAACCCGTTTGTCATCGCACCAATTGTGGTGGGGCGTTATGGGGATGGACTTGGGTGCCCTTACTACCTTTTTATATGGTTTTCGTGACAGGGAAATGATTAACGATATTTTTGAGGAAACCTGTGGAGCCCGCCTTACCATGAACTACAACACACCCGGTGGGTTGATGTTCGATATCCATCCTAATTTTCAGCGTAGGGTAAAAGAGTTTGTTGCTCATTTTAAAACCAAACTGCCTGAGTACGATGCCTTACTATCGGATAATGTAATATTTAGAAACCGCACCGAGGGCATTGGTGTGTTGAGTAAAGAAGATGCCATTTCGTTTGGTGTTACCGGGCCTACCGGCAGAGCTTCGGGTTTTTCGAACGATATTCGAAAACATAAACCCTACAGTGCCTACGACCGGGTTGAATTTAAAGAAATATTGATGGAAACTGGCGATACTTTTTCGCGCTACAAAGCACGTATCCTCGAAATGTGGGAATCGCTCTCCATTATAGAACAATTGATTGATAATATTCCGGAAGGCGAAATTCAATCTCCGGCAGTAAAAGCAGTAATTAAATTACCCAAAGGAGAGTTTTACCAAAGTGTGGAAACCGCTCGGGGCGAGTTAGGGGTGTATGTGGTTAGTGATGGCACTAAAAACCCTTATCGGGTTAAGTTTCGCTCACCGGGATTTTCCAACTTGTTTGTGTTAAACCACCTGGCTCAAGGCTATAAAATTGCAGATTTGGTAGCCATGATGTCCACCATTGATTTAGTTATTCCTGATATTGATAGATAAACAAGGATTTTTAGTACTATGTATAATTTTTCCGCACTTACCCAAAGCATTCATCAATACTTAAGCGAGGCTATGTCCCCTTTAGGAGCTAAAATAACCGAAATGGCCATTATTGGCCTTGTTCTTATTGCTTTTGTGGCGCTATCGGTCATGGGCTTGGTGTACATCGAGCGTAAAGTAGCCGCCTTTTTTCAGCTTAGGGTAGGGCCCAATCGGGTAGGGAAATGGGGCTTATTGCAAACCCTGGCCGATTTTTTAAAGTTGCTCATGAAAGAGCATATTATGGCTCGTAATGCCGATAAGTTCTTATTTAATCTGGCTCCATTTTTAATTGTAACAGCAGCGTTTTTAGCAATAGGTGCCGTGCCTTTTGGTTTAGGCCTGCAGGCGTTCGATATTAATATTGGCGTATTTTATATATCGGCTGTGTCGTCTATTGGTGTGCTGGGCATACTTATTGGCGGCTGGGCCGGTAATAATAAATATTCGCTTATTGGTGCTCTGCGTAGTGGCGCTCAGGTAATAAGCTACGAAATTTCGGCCATTTTGTCCTTACTTACCATTGTTGTCCTTGCAGGCGATTTACAGCTTTCGGCTATTATCGAAAGCCAACGCGATGGCTGGTGGGTTTTTAAAGGGCATATTCCTGTTTTAATTTCCTTTGTGATTTTTTTAATTGCAGGTACTGCCGAAACCAACCGGGGGCCTTTTGATATGGCAGAGGCCGAATCGGAACTTACGGCAGGGTTTCATACCGAGTACTCGGGTATTAAGTTTGCCATGTTCTTCTTAGCCGAGTATGTAAACTTATTTATTATAGCTGCTGTAGGTGCTACTGTGTTTTTGGGCGGTTGGATGCCCCTGCATATAGGCCATTGGCAGGCTTTTAACCATATTATGGATTACATCCCTTCCATTGTTTGGTTCTTCCTTAAAACCGGAGGTATTATAGGAATTATTATGTGGTTTAAATGGACTTTCCCTCGTTTACGCATAGACCAGCTTTTGGTGCTGGAATGGAAATATCTATTGCCTATCAACTTGGTAAACTTATTGGTAGTAGCCTTTATAACATTAATGGGTTGGCATTTTTAATATGAAAAAACATCTATACCTATCTACTAAAATCAACTCGATATGAGCGCAGTAGCCACTTATTTTAAAGATATTTTTCAAGGACTAAAAACCTTGCTCACAGGTATGAAAATTACCGGGTATTATTTTTCACATGCCCGTAAAGAAATAATTACTCAGCAATATCCCGAAAATAGAGATACCCTAAAAATGTTCGATAGGTTTAGGGGCAGGGTGGTTATGCCACATGACGAAAACAACGAACATGCTTGCACGGGGTGCTCCAGTTGCGAACTGGCCTGCCCCAATGGTTCCATCGAAATAATGTGGGAACGAATTGTGGACCCTGAAACAGGTAAAAAGAAAAAAATAATTGATAAGCACGTGTACCACCACTCTATGTGTACACTGTGTAATTTATGCATTATAGCCTGCCCAACAGATGCCATTAAAATGGAACAAACTTTTGAGCATGCCACGTTCGACCGTAAAGAACTTACTATGATTTTGAATAAACCCGGATCTAAAGTCCGTAAAGATGTAGAAGAGTAATGGAAAGAATTGTTTTTTATATACTCGCCCTGGCCATTGTGCTGTTTTCGGTACTTACGGTTACCAGCCGTAATATTTTACGAGCCGCCATTTACCTGCTGTTTGTACTTATGGCAACCGCTGGATTGTACTTTTTGTTAAACTATAACTTTTTGGCTGCCGTTCAGTTAACGGTGTATTCAGGAGGGGTTGTAGTATTAATTGTTTTTGCGGTGCTGCTTACCGTAAAAATAGACCATAAATTACCTCCCGTAGGTAACCTGAAAGCCATTGTTTCTATGGTATTGGTAGCCATGGGTGTGGGTACGGTGGTGTGGGCTGTAGCCGGTTTTAATTTTACGCCTACTGCTCAACCGGCAACTGGTTACGATGTAAAAGCCATTGGTACTTCCTTACTTAGCTATGGCAACTACGGCTATGTGTTGCCCTTTGAAGTAATAAGTGTGTTGTTGCTCGCAGCCATGGTGGGTGCTATTATGATTGCTAAACGTTATAAAAATGATTGAAGGAATAGGTGTAACTGAGTTTGTAGTGGTTTCTACCCTAATGTTTTTTGCCGGGGTGTACGGGTTTATTGTTCGTAAAAACCTGATTACCATATTAATGGCTGTAGAGCTGATATTGAATTCGGTAAATATAAACTTTGTGGTTTTTAACAAATATTTATACCCCAATTTACTGCAAGGCTACATGATTAGCCTCTTTGTAATAGGAATAGCAGCAGCCGAAGCTGCGGTGGCCATTGCTATTATTTTAAACGTGTACCGCAAATTACAGGGTATAGATGTTGAACATGTGAATACAATGAAATACTAAAGCTATGCAGGTAGATTTTTCATATATAATTTGGGTACCCACGGCTTTGTTTGCTTCGTTTTTGGTAGTAGGCTTATGGGGTAACAAACTTAAAGCAGGGCTTTCGGCCGGTATTGCCACTGCTGCTATTTTGCTTGGTGCGGTACTATCATACACAGCAGCATTTCAGTATTTTTTTGGTAATGGATTACAACAAGGTGTTTACCAAACCTTTATTCCGTTTACTGTGGAATGGCTCCGTTTTTACGATACCCTGGTTATTAAAATGGGCATATTACTCGACCCCATTTCCATTATGATGTTGGTGGTAGTTACCACTATTTCGTCTATGGTGCATATATACAGCCTGGGCTATATGAAGGGTGAAAAAGGATTTGAACGATTTTATGCTTTTTTATCTCTATTTAGTTTTTCTATGATAGGTTTGGTTATTGCTACCAACATTTTTCAAATGTATGTGTTTTGGGAGTTGGTTGGTGTTTCTTCGTTTTTATTAATCGGTTTTTATTACCAAAAGCCATCGGCTGTTTCAGCTTCAAAAAAAGCATTTATTGTAACTCGTTTTGCTGATTTTGGGTTTTTAGTGGGCATTCTACTGCTTTCGTATTTTACTAAAACCTTCGATTTTCAAACCTTGCTGAGCCCCGAAAATGCAGCTATTACACAAATGGCCGGCTTATCTTTTATGGGCATGTCGGTGCTTAGCTGGGCGCTACTACTTATTTTTATGGGTGGTGCGGGGAAATCGGCCATGTTCCCCTTGCATATTTGGTTGCCCGATGCCATGGAAGGCCCTACTCCAGTTTCGGCCTTAATCCATGCAGCTACCATGGTAGTGGCCGGGGTGTACCTGGTGGCCAGGCTGTTTGGGTTATATGTATTGCACGCTCCTGATGCATTGGCAGTGGTGGCTGCTGTGGGTGCCTTTACATCCTTATTTGCAGCTTTAATTGCCGTTACCCAAACCGATATTAAGCGGGTGTTGGCTTTTTCTACTATGTCGCAAATTGGTTATATGATGCTCGCGCTGGGCGTATCAAATTATGGAGGTGCCGAAGGGCTTGGGTTTACGGCCTCCATGTTTCATTTATTTACGCATGCTATGTTTAAGGCCTTGCTGTTTTTAGGGGCAGGAGCCATTATACATGCCGTACATAGCAATGAGATGACTGATATGGGGGGACTACGAAAATACCTGCCCATAACCCATATTACTTTTTTAATTGCCGCCTTGGCTATTTCTGGTATTCCTCCCTTTGCCGGTTTCTTTAGTAAGGATGAAATACTAGCTGCCGCCTTTGAGGCTAACAAACTGTACTTTTGGACAGAATGGGCTGTTGCCGGGCTCACCGCCTTTTATATGTTTAGGTTGTATTTTAATATTTTTTGGGGCGAGTCAAAAGCGTATGCGCATACGCCTCACGAATCACCCATCAGCATGACTGTGCCACTTATGTTTTTGGCAGCTATGAGCCTGGTAGTTGGCTTTATTCCCTTTAGCCACTATGTGTCTCCCGATTTTATGCCCTTCGAAACGCATTTTCATTGGAACATTGCCATTCCTTCCATTGCCATTGGGCTAGTAGGTATTGTAATAGCTGCCATTATGTACCTTAAACCCAAGCCATTGGCAGGTAATTTGGTTAAGGCCATGCCCGGTTTGTACAGGCTTAGTTTGCGAAAATTTTATATGGACGAGCTGTATATATGGGTTACTCATAGCATTATATTCAATTCAATTTCTCGCCCTATTGCCTGGTTCGATAAAAAAGTGGTGGATGGCTCTATGGATGGGATGGCCTGGGTTACCAACAAAATGTCTGGGAAAATTAAAAATTTGCAGTCAGGCCAATTACAGCAGTATGCTTTTGTGATGATTTCAGGGGTTCTTGGATTGGCTTTATTTATACTCTATTGGGTTTCAAGATAAAATAAAATGGATAGACTAAGTTTACTTATTTGGGTGCCGGTAATTACCATGTTGGTAATGGCTTTTGTAGAAAACAAAAAAGTAAAGTGGGTAGGTGCTTTTGGTGCGCTTGTGCAATTACTACAGGCTGTTTGGCTATTAGTTTCGTTTTTTAATTTAAGGCATAAGGGTAATACTTCGGAAATGCTTTTTGCCCGCGATACGCTATGGTATAAATCATTACATATACATTATGCCGTTGGGGTAGATGGGGTTTCCATAGCCTTAATTTTGTTAACCGGCATCATAGTTTTTGCCGGTGTGTTTGCCTCTTGGGAAATTAAAGATCGTACCAAAGAGTTTTTTATTACGCTGTTTATGCTAGCCACCGGAGTTTTTGGCTTCTTTATTTCGCTCGATTTATTTACCATGTTTTTGTTTTACGAGCTAGCGGTAATACCCATGTACCTGCTGATAGGTATTTGGGGAACCGGCCCTAAAGAATACTCGGCTATGAAACTTACCCTCATGCTAATGGGGGCTTCTGCCTTTTTGTTGGTGGGTATTTTGGGTATTTATTTTAATTCGGCACCCGATGGGGGTACACTAACCTTTAATTTCATCGAAATTTCTAAAATTGATATACCCCGGTCGGCACAGTTGTTCTTTTTTCCACTAACTTTTATTGGGTTTGGTGTGCTGGGTGCTTTGTACCCGTTTCATACCTGGTCGCCCGATGGCCATGCTTCGGCACCTACGGCTGTTTCTATGCTGCACGCAGGTGTGCTAATGAAACTCGGTGGCTATGGCGCATTGCGCATTGCCGTAATGCTTATGCCGCAAGGAGCACAATACTATTCCTGGATTTTCATTATTTTGGCCACTATTGGCGCTGTATATGGAGCCTTTGGAGCCATCTGGCAAAAAGATTTAAAGTACATCAATGCCTATTCTTCGGTTAGTCATTTGGCTTTTATTTTGTTTGCTGCCCTTATGTTTAACCAGGTAGCTTTTGAAGGAGCCGTTCTTCAAATGATTTCGCACGGATTAATTACGGCTTTATTTTTTGCTTTAATTGGCATGATTTACAGCCGTACCCATACCAGAAACATTAACGAAATGGGAGGTTTGATGAAAGTGATGCCTGTACTGGGAGTAGCCTATTTTATAGCTGGGTTTGCATCGTTAGGCCTGCCCGGATTTAGCGCCTTTGTGGCTGAAATGACCATATTTGTTGGTGCTTTTGCTAATAATGATTTGTTTATAAGAGTTACTACCATTTTGGTAATTTCTTCCATTGTAATTACTGCCGTGTATGTATTGCGTGCGGCCGGTACTATGCTAATGGGGCCTGTTAAAAACAAAGCGTTTGAAACACTGCCCGATGCACATTGGTACGATAAAGTAGCTGTATTTCTACTGATTACTGTTATTGCCGGAATGGGTATGTTCCCTAATTGGCTGGCTACTATGATTTACAACGGCCTGGGTCCCATGTTTGAAAGATTTGTGAATTAAATTATAAAACAGATATGAATTTGAAACCAAAAGTAAAATTTGAACTAAGATAAAATCTACATTCGGAGTTCGGCATTCGAAATTAAAAGAGTAG
>JALWRJ010000412.1 GCA_026994125.1 Cyclobacteriaceae bacterium
CGGCCATGCCGAATCGGTAAATGTGGAATTTACCCAGGATTTTAATGAATCCGAGGTTCGACAGTTGTTAAGCCAAACGCCCGGGGTGGTGGTGCAAGACAACCCCGAAACAAATGAGTACCCCATGCCGCTGTATGCACATGGTAAAGATGAGGTGTTTGTTGGGCGCATCAGGCGCGATGAAACCCAGCCCAACACCCTAAATATGTGGATAGTAGCCGACAACCTGCGTAAAGGAGCAGCCACCAATGCTGTTCAAATTGCGGAATACTTGTTAGCCAACCAAATGGTATATGCTTAGCGAACTTACCAAACCAGAAGTAACTGCTTTTATTGAAGCACATGAAACCGCCTCGCAGGAAGAGCTGGACAGGCTGCTGCTGAACAAGGAAAAATACACCGATTTGCCCATGGTTAAAGTGGTGGAACAAATTAAAGCCCGCCAAAAAGCTAAAACTAAACTACCTTTTTGGCATGCCACCCCGGGCATTATTATGCCATCGGCTTTGGCTATTGAGCAATCGAGCTCCGAAATTACAGCAGCGCATAAATTTGAGCGCATCGAAGGGGGAACTGCGCTGGATTTAACCGGAGGTGCCGGTATAGATAGCTATTACCTGGCCAAAAAGTTTAGAGAGGTGGTGTACATAGAGCAATCGGAGGAATTAGCTGAGATTGCAGCCCATAACTTTGCATGCCTGGGGGTTACCAACATTGAAGTAGTAAACGCCAAATGCGAGGATTACCTTAAAGAACTAAAGGGCCATGTAGATTTTATTTATGCCGACCCGGCTCGCAGAGTAGAAGATGTAAAAGTTGTACAAATAAGGCATTACTCGCCCAATTTAATGCGCCTGCAAAATCTAATATTTGAGCATACCGAATCGGCATTGGTAAAAGCATCGCCCATGCTCGATATAAATATGGGTGTAAAGCAGCTAAACCATGTAATACAGGTACAAGTAGTAGCAGTAAATAACGAAGTTAAGGAACTGCTCTTTTATCAAAACTCGGTAGATTGCTACCCGGGTAAAAGGCTGGATGCCGCAGATTTATCTCAAAAAACCCTCTTTTTTACCACCTTGCTGGCTCGGCCTAAGGCTCCCCTATCGGAGGCACTTACCTATGTGTACGAGCCCAACGCAGCTATTTTAAAAACCGGAAAGCAAAACGAGCTTAGTAAAATGTTTAACTTGTTTAAACTACACGACAACACACACCTGTACACCAGCGATAAACTTGAGCCTAAGTTCCCGGGTAGGATTTTCAGGCTTAAAGCCAATGTTAAATACAATACGAAAGAAATTATTTCTGTTATTGGCCGACCCAAAGCCAATATTGCGGTGCGCAATTTTCCGGATACGGTAGCACAGTTCCGCCAAAAAACAAAGATAAAACCCGGAGGTAACGAGTACTTATTTGGCATACTTGATTGGCAGGAAAATGTAAAGGTGCTTTGTTGCAGTAAAATTTAACTTAGTATTTTTCTACTTTTTGCCTAAGTGGTGGTATTATTGTCTGTTAATAAGTTACTAAAGTTTTAATTTTAAATAAATCTATTTCGGGAGGCTTGTAAATTTCTAACTAGTTATGATTTACATATTATTTGTAGTCGGCTTTTTTGTTTTAATAAAAGGAGCCGATTTATTGGTAGAAGGAGCCTCTTCGATTGGCAAGCGCATGAACTTGTCGAGCCTTATCATAGGCCTTACCATTGTTTCGTTTGGTACCTCGTTACCCGAATTACTGGTAAACCTGGTGGCCAGTTTTAATGGCAGTTCCGAACTTGCCATAGGCAATGTGCTGGGGAGTAACGTAGCCAATATTTTGTTAATTTTGGGTATTTCGGCACTCATTAAACCCTTACCCATTACCAAAAACACCTACTTTAGCGAAATACCGTTTTCGCTTATTGCCACCTTGCTGGTGGGCTTTTTAGCCAATGCTGCTATTTTAAGCGATACCTCGGATGTTGCCGGCCTGATGATTTCGCGCATTGATGGTTTTGTGCTCCTGTTTTTCTTTGCCATGTTTATGGGCTATATATATGTGGTTTCAAAACAAAATAAAGAAGAGGTTGAAGGCAATGAAATTGCTGTTATGTCAACAGGTAAGTCTATTGTTTATATACTTATTGGCATGGTAGGCTTGTATTTTGGAGGGCAATGGGTAGTAAGTGGAGCCATTGGCCTGGCTACCTATTTTGGTATGAGCCAATCATTTATTGGGCTAACCCTGGTAGCCATTGGCACTTCCCTGCCCGAATTGGTAACTTCCATTATTGCCGTAAACAAAAGCAATACCGATATAGCCGTAGGTAATGCCGTGGGTTCTAATATTTTTAATTTGCTATGGATATTGGGCATAAGTGCTGTTATAAAACCCCTGGAGTTTGAAGTAGTTAGCAATACCGATATATTTATGATAATTGTGGCCAGTACCATGCTTATTTTGGCCGTTATTATTGGTAAGCGCACCGTAATAAGCCGTTGGGAAGGGTTGTGGTTTTTTCTGGCCTATGTGGCTTATATGGTGTTTTTGGTACACCGGGGTTAAACCAACTTTGCCATGAAAATAAACAAGTTACTACATTTGTTTTCATTTTTGGCCTACCCTTTACTGGGTTGGTCAACCTACCTTACTTTCTTATTATTCAACACCTCTACTAAGGCCCTCCGCACCGAATATTTAAACATAATCTTAATACTGGTGGGGTTTATTATTGGGTTAATAGGGTTAAATTCATCGCAACCAAAGCCTTCAAAAAAACCACAACTCATAGTTGCTAACCTGGTCATTGTGGTCAGCCTATCGGTTATATTGGTGATGGTGTTGCTAAAAGACAGGTTCAATTTAGGCCAATCTATTGCTACCGGGCTACTTTCTATCATTGTAGCTGTTTTAGGCCAACTAAAATCGATTGCACAGGTGCCTGGAAATCAGTAAATTACCGTGTAAGGCGGTAAATTAGCAAGGCTGTTCGCTTTGTAAGGTCTTTAAACGTAGTTAAATCAATCCATTCTTCGGGCGTGTGGCCGCCTCCACCCATGGCTCCCAATCCATCAAGCCCATCGGTGTACGAAGCCACAAACGAAATATCGGCTGCGCCCCTCTTCATGGGGTCGTAAGCTACCACAGCCGGGTGCCCTAAGTCCTGGCTTACCTGGCTAAGTACTTCCATTACATCTTCGTTACCTTTGGTAGGTGGCATTGCGGGGTAGCTGTCCCAATAGGTAAAGCTGGCGTTGGTTTGAGGCAAATGATTGTCAACAATTTCCTGCATTTTATGCCTGGCCTGTTCTTTTTGTTCTTCCGAAATAAATCGCAATCCACCGGCCACATGCACGGTTTGTGGTACTACGTTAGTTTTACCAAAGGCCTTAGCCGAGGCTGTGTTTTTATCGTACTCGGCAAAGGTACCTCCGGCAATAATACCGGGGTTAAAGGTCAGGTATTTTTCGTTGCTTAACGCCTGGTACCACTCGTTTAAAATGCGAGCTGTTTCAAATATAGCACCGGCACCTACTTCGTCATTAAAAATATCGGCACTATGCGAGCGCACACCGGTTACACTAAGCTCCCATCCGCTGGAACCTCTGCGTGCCAGGGTGGCTTC
>JALWRJ010000413.1 GCA_026994125.1 Cyclobacteriaceae bacterium
GGCAACACCTTTGACTATGCGGGGCTGACGAGTGCTGATATTTTGGTAGAAGGCGTAGATGCTCAGGGGCGTGCTACACCGGATAAAACTACGGTTAGCGTAGTCGTAAACCCATTGCCAGATGTTATACTTAGCCAAACCGATGGAAGTATAACCGTGCCAGCCACCAATGGTGCCAGCTACCAATGGTACAACAATAATGGGTTTATACAGGATGCCACCCAAAATGCCTACACACCCACAGAATCCGGTAATTATTATGTGGAGGTAACTTCAGGCGAAGGCTGTGTGGCCATTTCTGAAACGATTGAAATGCTTATATTAGGTATTGATGATTGGGAAGCCGAATTGCAGGTTTACCCTGTTCCTACCCACGATGTATTGCATATTAAGGGTGTGCAACAAGTAGCCGGGTTGTCGGTTAAGGTGGTAGATGTAAAAGGGAAACAACTTGAAATTCCTGTTACAAAAAAGGCGGATGAGCTTATTTTGCATACCGGCTTGTTAAAAAATGGAGTATATGTTTTGCAAATGACTTCTTTAGTTAGTACAAAAATGGTTAGGTTTATTAAGAGGTAATGATAAAACATACACATCCTGTAAAGGCGCTTTTGGTTGGGCGCCTTTTTTTATGTGGTAGTTTTATAAAAGAAAGCTATCAATATTGGCCAGTACCTTATCCAAATCCTCTTTGGTATCAATGCAAACACTTTCGTGTGTGGTAAAAGCTAATTTTATTTTTAAACCATGTTCTAACCACCTTAATTGTTCCAACGATTCGCCCTCTTCCAGTCCGGAAACCGGTAGTTTCGAAATGCGCTCAAGTACATCGGCCCGGTAGGCATAAATGCCAATATGTTTGTAGTAGTCTTGGTGGTTTAACCATTCCATTTCGCCTTGGTTGCGGCAATAGGGTATGGGCTGACGGCTAAAGTAGAGGGCTTCCATTTCCTTAGTAAAAACCGTTTTAACTTCGCCATAATTAAAGAGCTCCGCATTGGTGGTTATTTTTTTAATAAGGGTGGCTAACTCAACCCGGCCATCTAACATGGCAGCCAGTTCATCAAGTTGGGTGGGCGAAATAAAAGGCTCATCCCCCTGTATGTTTACCACGTAATCATAGGTTTGGCTTTGTAGCTTAAGTGCTTCAAAGCATCGGTCGGTGCCACTGGCGTGGTTGGCAGCCGTAAGCACCGCATTACCCCCAAACGAAGTAACATGTTTTTTTACCTGTTCGCTTTCGGTGGCAACTATTACCTTGTTAAGATACTTAGATTGGCTTGCCTGCTCGTACACACGTTGCACCATGCTTTTGCCTTTAATATCTACCAAAACCTTACCCGGAAACCGGGTGGATTTGAACCGTGCAGGAATAATTCCAAGAATTTTCATTTTTAAAATGTAAATCAAAAGGATACAAATATGCTTAAATATATTAGTTAGTGTAATCCAAATCCACTATTTCTTTTATGCCTTCCTTATATGGGGTGGGTTTAAAATTAAATCGCTTTTCAAATTTACTGCTATCAAATACATAATCCCGGTCGTATTGGTACATCATTTCTTTAACCTCTTTCATAATTGGAACAAACACACCCATTATGGTTACTATGCATGGAGTAGCCATTTGAAACCTGGGCTTTACACCCATTTGTTGTGCAATTAGTTCAATCCATTCTTTGCCGGTGGGTGGGTTGCCGGCAGTTGGTAAATGCCATACCTGGTTGTAAGCATCGGGTGTATTGCCCAGTAGTGCTAGTGCTTTACCCGCATCGGGCGTATATGTTAAAGCATGTTTACAATGAGCCGAGGCCAGCCAATTTGCTTTTTTGTTCTTGGCAAAATTGTTAAAAATCATTTCTCTAAGCATGCCGTTGCGGGTAATGCCCGGGCCATAATAATCAGCACAGCGTGCTATTTGTGCTGTTAGGTTTTTATTTTTTACAGCTTCCATAATCATGTGGGCTATTTCGGCCCGAACTTTGCCCTTTTTGCTCGAAGGGTTTATGGGAGTCTCCTCTGTCATGCCATTTAAATGGTCTTTATCATACATATAAACGTTATCAAAAAACACAAGTTTGGCATTATGTTTTAAACAAGCCGTTATTACATTTTCTATAAATGGGGGCCAGTATTGCTTCCATTGTTTAATGTTATATGGAAACCCAATGGTTATATACACCACCTCAGAGCCTTCAACTGCTTGATCAATTTCTTCTTCCTTGGTTACATCGGCTGTTAAAAGTTGGTCTGTTGGGTTTACTTTTTTAGGGTTTCTACTTACCAGCCTTATATTTTTTGTGTAATGGGTTAATGATTTGGCTAGCTCTGTGGCTATTATTCCACCGGCACCTAATATAGTTTGCATTGTTTTTTAGTTGTAGTCGGTGAAAAGGCTGAAATATTGCATATGTAGCTTTTTTTGTTCCGATTTGGGTAGCAATCATCCCAAAAAACACCTAAATAGCGCTTGCTGAGCCCTTTACTATCAATTCAGCATTAACCAATTTGCTATTTCTTAGAGTGTGCCTATATTGTTTTGTATTTGTTAAGCGTAATTTTATAGACGATACTGGCTAGTTAAGGTTGTCTTAACTTTACTGATTTCATGAGGTACTAAATATTTTTTTAGACTAGTAAAGTTATAGCATTTTCTGATGTAGGAAATTATCAAGAGCTTCGCATGATTAGATGCACGACATTGATTCCTAAAAAAATCTCCATTTAACATTTCTAAATTTATATTTCTGTTATAGGTTACAATATGGTAAATTTGTGTATTGATGTGTATTAATTGTAATGTCTTATTTAGTATGAAAATAAATTTCTCCATTTTTCTTTTACTTCTTTTTATTAGTACCTCTGCATTTAGTACCAATTATTTTGCGGTTGCTAACGGAGACTGGGGAGATGCCAATACTTGGGCAACATCACCTGGGGGTACTCCAGGAGCTGGTGTACCCAGCGCTGGTGATATAGCCATTACCAGTGGATATACCATAGGGTTAAACCCCATTTACGGCAACGTGACGGTAGATAGAATTACAGTTACTAATTCAGTGGCTAATTCAATATATTATAATGATCCGTTCTTTTTATTTACTCCGGTTACGTTAACAATTAACCTTAGTTTATCAAGTACAGGAGCCCCAACAGCACAAGTAATAGAAAACAATTCATTATTAAATTTAGTTATCGGAGGGGTCGGTTCCAATGTAATAAATAGTTGGTCAACTAGTGCTCCATTTAATACAATTACTTTTTCTGCAGCCGGGACAACCACACTAAATACTGATATTGCTATTGCAGGAACCTGTTCAGTTTCATCAGGTACTACCTTGCAAGTGGGGAGTTCCAATTTTATTTCATCCTCTGGAGGTTCTGCTATAATTTCTGTTCCAAGTGGAGGTACTTTAGATATCCAGGGGGCAGTAAACGGAGGAAGCGCCTCGACTAATTTTACCACGATTACTAATAATGGCACTATTAATATTGGTTCTTCCGGTTATCTGAACACTACCAATTTTAATATAAATGCAAATTCTACACTAAACGTTTCTAATAATCAACCCAATGGCTGGTGGCATTCTACTTCTCCGGGGCCGTCTTCGGTTT
>JALWRJ010000414.1 GCA_026994125.1 Cyclobacteriaceae bacterium
TGTTTTTGTATTTCGGGCATGTTTGTAAGGTCAATCGAAATGGCGGTTTTAATGGTAGGAAAGAACGTCCCGACAGTAGGTCGGGAAGGTCGTGGGTTCGAGTCCCATCTTCCACCCCTAAAGCCCTCGTAAAGGAGGGCTTTTTTTGTATTTCGAGCAAAGTTTGTAAGGTTAACTCCCTCTCGCGCGTTTTTGCAAAGCGTACGCATTTCGCTAAGCATTTGTAATACAAGTAATCTCAATCAATTGCCATGTAACGATTATCTTTGTTTATTTAAATGACCTCACAGGACTAACTAAATCAGCACACTTTGCAAAAGCGCTAGGGGAACCTATAACCATCGCGGCAGTTTGTTTCCCTAAGCTTCTGTGGGTAAGTTAGTAGCCTCTCTAGGAATCGAACCTAGATCTAGAGTTTAGGAAACTCCTATTCTATCCATTGAACTAAGAGGCCATATATTCTTGCAAAGCTATCTTAATGAAACGCTTTTTTCAAATACTTTTTAATAATTGTCTGCTGCCAGAAACACAAAATTAAGAGAGTCACTGGTAGAATTTTTCGTGCGTTTTTAGTTTAATGAACTCCTTTTTTTAAATAATTAGGAAATATTTGGTAAAATCGCTCTTCGGCCAGCTCAAATAATTGGTTTCGAAACTTGCTAATATTCATTTTTTGAGTAGCCGAAATAAATACCCTTTGCTCGTTGGTTTTACCCACATGCAATTGGTTAAAATAAGTTTCCTGTTCATCGGCCGGCATAGGGTTGTTCTTTAAAAACGCATCCATTTTATTAAACACCACCAAGGTAGGCTTGCTACTGGAGTCAATTTCGGCTAAGGTAGCATTAACCACCTGGTATTGCTCTTCAAACTGTGGGTGCGAAACATCTACTACATGCAGCAGCACATCGGCCTCTCTAATCTCGTCAAGTGTGCTTTTAAACGATTCAATAAGCCCGTGAGGCAGTTTACGTATAAAACCAACCGTATCGGTAAGCAGAAATGGAATGTGGTTAATAACCACTTTTCGCACGGTAGAATCTACAGTAGCAAACAGTTTATTTTCAGCAAACACATTCGATTTAGACAGTAAACGCATGATAGTTGACTTGCCTACATTAGTGTAACCAACCAAGGCCACACGTACCATACGCTGCCTGTTTTTACGTTGGGTAAGGGCTTGCTTATCAATTTTGGCCAGTTTCTTTTTTAGCAAGGCTATTTTATCACGCACAATTCTGCGGTCGGTTTCCAGTTCGGTTTCGCCCGGCCCACGCATACCAATTCCTCCTTTTTGCTTGGAAAGGTGAGTCCACATACGGGTTAAACGGGGCAGTAAGTACTCATATTGGGCCAGCTCTACCTGAGTGCGCGATTGGGCTGTTTTTGCACGCAACGAAAAAATATTTAAAATGAGCAAACTCCGGTCGAGTATTTTACAACCCAACTCGGCTTCGAGGTTACGCACCTGCGAGGGGCTAAGGTCATCGTCAAACACCACCATATCTACCTCACGCGCTTTTACATACGCTTTTACATCATCCAGTTTACCTTTACCTACATAAGTTCTGATATCCGGTTTAGGCAAATTTTGCGTAAAAGTTTGCACAGTTTCGGCTCCCGAAGTGCTCACTAAAAAAGCCAATTCGTCTAAATGTTCATCCAATTGAGCCGAAGAAGTGTGCTGATCGGCCACCGCTACCAATACCGCTTTTTCTTTAGGTGGGGCTGTAGAATAGGTTTTTACCATGCTGCAAAACTATGCGTTAGCCCCAAAAATACAGGCCTAAAGGTTACTAAATTAATTTTTGTAAGTATATACCACTAAATATTTCTACTTTTGTAAAAACCATCTTGTTGGCTTCCCTATGAAAATTGCCATTGTTTTAAATACATCCTGGAATATCTATAACTTCAGAATGGGGCTTATTAACTCCATAAAAGAAAACGGACACGAAGTAATAGCCATAGCACCTAAGGATGAATATACCCACCTGTTAATTGAAGCGGGCTGCCGTTTTGAAGAGGTTACCATGGATAGCCGGGGTGCCAATGTTTTTAAAGATTTAGGTTTAATTTTTGAACTGTTTGGCATTTACCGTAAGGTAAAGCCCGATGTAATTTTACACTATACCATTAAACCCAACATTTATGGCACCTTAGCAGCCAGTTTATTGCGCATACCAACGGTTAATAATGTATGTGGTCTGGGTACTGCTTTTTTAAACAAAGGGCTGGTGTCTAAAATAGCCATGGGCATGTACAAGCTTGCCTTTCGGTTTCCTAAACTTATCTATTTTCAAAACAACGATGATAAAACATTTTTTGAAGAGCATGCCCTCATAAAAAATAATGCCACACAAGTACTACCCGGGTCGGGCATTAATTTAAAGCACTTTACACCAGCACCGGGTACCCAACCGAACAAAAAATTTACATTTTTACTCATTAGCCGCTTAATACACGATAAAGGGATTATAGAATACATCGATGCCATCAAGCAGCTAAAACAAAAAGGTGTTGAAGCAAGATTTCAACTGTTGGGCAATAAAGATACCGAACACAAAAGAGGTATTTCTGAAGAGCTGATTAACCATTGGATTGATACAAATATTGTTGAATACCTGGGCAGTACCGATGATGTAAGGCCTTACATACACCAGGCCGATTGTGTAGTGCTGCCATCGTACCGCGAAGGCACACCTAAATCGCTACTCGAAGCAGCCAGCTCGGCCAAGCCTATTGTAGCCACCAATGTAGCCGGATGCACCAATATTGTAGCGCATAATGTAAATGGGCTGCTTTGCAATGTAAAGGACGCCAACGATTTGGCTAATAAACTTGAAACCATGGCCAACCTGCCCAAACAGCGGCTGCAGGAAATGGGAAAAGAAAGCCGAAAAATAGTAGAAGAAAGATTCGATGAGCAAATTGTGATTAATAGTTACATGAACACCATTTCTTCTTTGCAAAATAGTTGATGCAATAGTTGCATTTGCTTATCTTAGCCACTCAATACCCTAACTATTTTGACTAAAAACTCTTTTTTACTCATTTTTTTAGCTTTTGTACTAGCCGGTTGCTCTGCGTACAAAAAAAATATTATGTTTTCGCACAATGAAAACTTTGAAGCCGCCCAGCTATCGGCCGAAGCCCGTGCGCTGGAACGTAACTACACCCTGCAACCCAACGATTTAATTAAAGTAAAGGTTTATACAAAAAACGGAGAAATGATAATTGACCCGGAGTATGAACTTAGCAAAGACTTAAACAACACCCGCCAAAACCGACCCGACCCTGAATACCTGGTGCGGCTCGATGGCCATGTACTGCTGCCCATGGTGGGAGATGTAAAAGTACAAGGCCTTACCTTACACGAAACCAACCTGAAACTTAAATCGCTCTATAACCAATTTTTTATTGACCCATACGTAATTACTTCCTATACCAACAAACGCATTGTAGTAATGGGTGCCCCGGGAGGGCAACTTCTTCCCCTTACCAATAATAATATTACCGTGGCCGAAGTGATAGCCATGGCCGGGGGCATGAAAGATACCGGCAATGCCGAGCAAATTAAATTAATTCGTGGAGACGAAATATTTTTAATAGATTTTTCTACCGTAGAAGCCTACCGGGCTACCAACCAAATAGTACAACCGGGCGATATTTTATATATTGAACCAATTAAACGTTTCTTTAGAGGAAATGCGGTTGAAATCTCTGTTTTTCTTAGTATGATAACCACTACAACTACCTTGTTAATTTTGCTACTTAGGTAATGGTGCAGTTTAATCAACATATAGAGCACCAGGGGTTACCCACCGAAGAACACGGTAGCGGACAAATAGATTTTATTAAACTAAGGCTCATACTAAAAAAAAGCATTCCGTGGTTTATCGGCATTTTTATTCTTATGCTAACCACTGCTGTATTGTACCTGCGCTATACCAAACCCATGTACGAATCCAGCTCCGAAATAAAGCTCGATAAAGAAGACCAATCTAATGTACTGGGGTTGGCACAATACGACCAAACTTCCAATATTGGCCTGCTTTCGTCCGAAATGGAACTCATCCAATCGCGTTTGTTTTTTAACAAGGTAGTAGATGCCGTTAAATTAAACCCACAATATTTTACCTACGGTAAAATACTGGTAGATGAAAAATACCTAAACCCGCCCTTTAGAGCCGAATACAACATATTAAATGCCGGAATGTATAATATTAATATTGATGTAACCGTGCTCAACACTAAGCAATATGAGTTAAGCTACACTCTAAATAACAAACTTTTTTCGTATGAAGGGAAGTTTAACCAAACCCTTAACACCCCCCATATTATTTGTACACTTACCTACAACACCTCGTATGCCCTTACCGATGAAAACGAATTCTATTTTAAAATAAATAGCCGAGAGGCACTAATAAACTATATTGAGCAAAATTTATCGGTAGAACCACTCAACCTGCAAGCCAATACCTTTAAAATTTCGTTTACCGACCATAACCTAAACAAAGCACATGCCCTGGTAAATGCCATTGATACGCTATACTTAAATTATTCGTTGCAAGAAAAAAACAAAGCTAACCACAACAAAATTACCTACCTCAACAAACAGTTGGCCGAAACAGCTAAAAAACTGGATAGCTACGAAACCTATTTTGAAGATTTTACCATTGATAATAAAACGGTTGACTTAAACCAGGACGTAAAACGCACCGTAGAAACCATTAACGGGCTAGACTCCTTGCGTGAGAATATCACCAAAAAACTAGCCGAGTTGGAGCAATTGCAAACCAAGTTAGAGCACCCCCCCTACCAAAACCTTACTCCAAAAACCGATGTGTACCCCAGGCACCTCATTGAATCGATGGAAGAATTTAACCTAATGAACAATGATTTGCAAAAGCTGGGGCTTAGTTATAAAGAAAACACCTACACCTATAAATCGAGACAAAAAGAAGTAGAGCTTTTGCGTGCCGATATTTTATCCGAAATAAACGATGTTAAGCACGATTTGCTAAACGAACAGCAAGATTTAGCAGCTACCAAACTACGCTTAAAACGACAACTCATTAGCTTACCCTCAAAAAATACCGAATACAACAAAACCAAACGTTTTTATTCGGTGTACGAAGAAGTGTACTTATCGCTTATGCAAAGTAAAAACGAGTTTGAAATAGCCGTAGCAGGCTCTATTACTAAAATTAAAATTCTATCACCGGCCAGTTTAAACAATGTGCCCATTTATCCGGTGCCTTTATTTGCCTATGGCACTGCGTTTATGCTATCAATTGTGTTTTCGTTTATTTTTGGAGGAGCTACCTACTTAACACATAACAAAATACAAAGTTTACGCGAAATTGAGCACTTAACCAGTGCCACCACACTTGGGGCGGTACCTAAGCACAATTTAAATGGCAAAGTGGCTAGAATTGTAGTTGATAAACACCCCAAATCGGCCATTAGCGAAGCCTTGCGTTCTATTAGAACCAACATTGAGTTTATGGTACCCGACAAACCAACCAAGGTACTCTCAATTACCTCAACCATTGGCTCCGAAGGTAAAACTTTTATTTGTACCAACCTGGGAGCCTTGTTGGCTATGGCAGGAAAAAAAACCGTAATTGTAGATTTAGACTTACGTAAACCAAAAGTACATGTAGCCTTTAGGCAACCTAAAAACGAACTGGGTGTAAGTTCTATTCTTATTGGCAAAGCAACCATAAAAACATGCGTTCAACAAAGCGACATCCCTAACCTGGAATATATTACAGCCGGGCCAGTACCTCCCAACCCTTCGGAACTTATATTACGTAAGGAGTTTAACCAACTGATTGAAGACCTAAAAAAAACCTACGAGGTAATTATTTTAGATACCCCACCAGTAGGGCTGGTTACCGATGGGCTACTGGCTATGCAAAAAGCCGATTTGCCCTTGTATATATTAAAGGCCGACTTTTCGAAACGTTCGTTTATAGATAATATAAACCGTGTTTTAGCTACCGGCCAATTTAACAACTTATCCGTTATTTTAAACGCCACCAGCAATACCGCCTCGGGTTATGGCTATGGGTATGGTAAAAAAAGCGCATATTACGAAGGCTAAACACTATGTTTTTCAGTAGAATTATCGGTAAAAAAAGGACTCGCATACCGGTACATACCGATATCCATTCGCATCTTTTGCCCGGCATTGACGATGGCGTTAAAACCATGGAAGAAGCCATGGAAGTAATTGGCATGCTTGTACAACAAGGCTTTACCAAACTAATTACCACCCCGCATATTATGACAGACTATTACAAAAATACCCCTGAAATAATACGCTCAAAGCTGGACGAAGTAAAAGCCGAATTGGCACGCCAACAAATTAAAGTACAACTGGAAGCAGCTGCTGAATATTACCTGGACGAACATTTTTACCAGGCGGTGTCGCAAGGCAACGAACTTTTAACCTTTGGCAATAACTACTTACTGTTCGAAACTTCTTTTACCATAGCACCTCTTATATTAAAAGAAGTGCTTTTTAAATTAAACTCGGCAGGCTATAAACCGGTGTTTGCCCACCCCGAACGATACAGCTACCTGCAACAAAACAAAACATTGCTCAACGAACTAATTGACCAAGGATTACTTTTTCAATTAAATATGCTCTCATTAACCGATTACTACGGAGCCGGGGTAACCAAAACTGCCAGGCAATTAATTAAGCAAAATGCCATTGCCTTTGTAGGTTCCGATTGCCACAATGCCCTTATGGCCGCCAAACTAGCTGAGGCCTACCAAAGCAAGCTTGCCCATCAACTACCGGTTTCTAACCTGCTTAACCACACGTTATGATACTGGTAACCGGAGCCACAGGCATTGTAGGTACGCAAATACTCAAGCAACTGGTAGCGCAAAACCAAGCGGTAAAAGCCTTAAAACGTAGCAATAGCGATACCTCCTGGACAACCGCCATCAACCATAAAATACACTGGATAGAAGCCGATATACTAGACCTGTTGGCACTGGATAAAGCCTTTGAGGGCGTTAGCCGTGTTATCCATTGTGCTGCAGTAATTTCGTTCGATAACAGGAACGATGCCCACATGCACCATGTAAATATTGAAGGTACTAAAAACGTGCTGGCCCTGGCACAAAAACATAACATTAAAAAACTGGTGCATATTAGCTCAGTAGCAGCACTGGGGCGCAAAACCGACCACCAGGAAATTACCGAACAGGCACAATGGGAGGCCTCGCCTCTAAACACAGCCTATGCCACCTCTAAGTACCTGGCCGAGCTGGAAGTATGGAGAGCCCAGGAAGAAGGCCTGCCTACAATAATTCTTAACCCTTCGGTAATTATTGGCCCGGGTAACTGGAATAGTTCGAGCACCCAACTTTTTACGCATGTTAAAAAAGGCAACCCCATGTACCCCACAGGTAGTGTAAACTATGTAGATGTACGCGATGTAGCTCGTATTGCTATTATAATGGCCAACCATACCGTACAAGGCCAACGTTTTATTTTAAATGCAGGTATGGTATCCTATCAACACCTGTTTCAGCTTATTGCACAAGCCATGAATAAAAAACCACCACAACTAAAAGTTAGCCCAAAGCTCGCTATTTTTGTGGCTTCCATATTGCGGGTGGTTACCCTGTTTACCGGTATTAAAACCAACATTACTCGCGAAGCAGTATTATTAAGCAGGCTTACTATTGTGTTTTCTTCCCGCAAGGTGGCGCAATTATTGAACTATACATTTACCCCTTTGCAAGACTCAGTTGCCTGGACTTGCCAGCAATTAGAGAATAAAAAGTAAGTGCGGTATTTGTTCGCCCAATAATTATTGTATATTTATTTGACAGAACTACCTTGCCCATGGCAAAAAATTATAAGAAAAAAGCGGAGAATAAAATAGTGCAATTATTTGAAGAGCACCTCCGCAATAAATCGAGCTTTTTTTTCGAAATTGACCAATTCGAAGAGGTAATCAATTTTTACTCGGCTTATAACGAGCATAAAAAAGCATTGATAGCCGCTCAAATGGCCGAAACTCAATATCCCTACTCAGTAGATATTTTGCTTTTAAAAGCTCAGGCCCTTTCGGCTTTAGAACGCGATGAAGAAGCCCTGGAAGCCCTCGACCTGGCCGAAAACCTGCAACCCAACGAACCCGAAATTTTTATGCTTCGCGGTTCTATTTTATCCATGAACGAGCAATTTAAGGAGGCTCTGGAGGAATATAAAAAAGCCTTGCCACTTAGCGAGCATAAAGATGAAGTATATCATTTTATGGGCATGCTTTACCAGGACATGGAAGATATTGACAAGGCCATTGAATACCTTAAAAAATCGGTTGAAACTAACATTCAAAACGAAAACGCCCTGTACGATTTGGCTTTTTGCCTGGATGTAGTGGGCCGCATGGACGAAAGCATTTTGTTTTATAAACAACTTATAGACCAAGATCCCTACTCGCCCCTGGCCTGGTACAACCTGGGCATTTTGTATATAAAAACAGAACAAATTGAAAAGGCCGCCCATGCCTTTGACTACTCCACTATTGTGGACGATGAGTTTTCTTCCGGCTTCTTTAACCTGGGCAGTGCTTATTTACAAACCAATAAATTTCGACAGGCCTTAGATGCCTTTACAAAAACCCTGGAATTGGAAGGCCCCAGCACCGAGCTTTACCTGCTTATGGGTACTGCGTACCAGCAATTAGAAGAATACGAGCTTGCCTTAAAATACCACCAAAAAGCAAGCAAACTAGACGACCTGGCACACGAGCCCCTGTATGGCACAGGCTATTGCCTAGGCAAACTAGACCGCTGGTACGAAGCCGTCCATTTTTTTAACAAAGCCTTAAAACTAAACACCGAAAATGCCTTGTATTGGCGTTCGGTAGCCGAAGCCGACTACCGGGTAGGCAACCTGGTGTCGAGCCTCGATGCCTATGAAGAATCGGCTATGCTCGACCCCAAAGACCAACAAACCTGGTTAGACTGGTCTTTTTTAGTATATGAACAAGGCGAAATAAACAAAGCTATTGAACTGATAAAAAGAGGGTTGGAAGAACTCCCCATGACGGAACACCTGCACTACCGCCTGGCCGCTTATTATTTAGCTAACGGAATGCACTTTGATGCGCTTAAATCTCTTGAAATTGCATTAGCTTTGAACTTTGAAAATCATACTGCCATTCTAGAATTTTTTGATGACTTAAAAATCCAGAAAGCACTTTTCAAGATAATAGAAAAATACCGAAAAGAACATAATTTATAATGAATTACCTACTTCAAAACATTCCTGAGCGTACTACTAAACCACGCCAGTACGGCTTTACCATGGCCATGGACAAAGGCTTAAGCTGCCGTCAGGTAGAAGATTTTTTAAGTACATCGGCCGACCACGTAGATATTGTAAAGCTGGGCTGGGGCACTTCGTTTGTAACCCCTAAGCTTAAAGATAAATTAAAAATTTACAAAGATGCCGGCATACCCACCTACTTTGGAGGCACTTTGTTTGAGGCCTTTATCATCCGCAATCAGTTTGACGATTACCGTAAAGTACTCGAAAAGTACGACATGACCTTTGCCGAGGTATCGGATGGCTCTATTGAACTAGACCATGACCTAAAATGCGAATATATCAGCAAGTTATCGGAGCAGGTTACCGTACTTTCGGAAGTAGGCTCTAAAGATGCCGAGAAAATTATTCCGCCCTACAAATGGATTAAGCTGATGCAGGAAGAACTGGATGCCGGAGCCTGGAAAGTAATTGGCGAAGCACGCGAAGGAGGCAATGTAGGTTTGTTTAGGTCGAGCGGGGAAGTGCGCTCAGGGCTGGTAGAAGAAATTTTAACCAAAATACCTTTCGAAAAAATAATTTGGGAAGCCCCCCAAAAGGCGCAGCAAGTTTGGTTTATTAAATTATTGGGTACCAACGTAAACCTGGGCAACATTGCCCCCAACGAAGTTATTCCTTTAGAAACCATCCGTTTAGGTTTACGAGGCGACACTTTTATGCATTTTCTAACTAAGGATTTGTAACTCCCCCATGCGTAGCATTAAAGACTACCTCCTGCTTTTTGTAAAAGGCCTGCTTATGGGTGGTGCCGATGTAGTGCCGGGGGTATCGGGTGGTACCATTGCCTTTATTACAGGTATTTACGAAGAGCTGATAGACACCATTAAATCTATTGACCCTGCCCGCCTAAAATTGTTGTTTAAAGGCGAAATAAAATTGTTTTGGCAGCAAATTAACGGCAACTTTTTAGTATCCCTTGGGTTGGGAATTATCATTAGCTTAAAATCATTGGCATCGCTCATGACTTACCTGATGGAGCACCACCCCATCCAGCTTTGGTCGTTTTTCCTGGGGCTTATTCTCATCTCTTCCATTGTAATATTGCGCCAAATTAAGCAGTGGTCGGTGGGGGTTGTAGTGGCAGGCCTGGTTGGCATTGCCTTATCGTATGGTATTACCAGTATGGCTCCTGCACAAACCAGCGATAGCTATGTAATGATATTTTTTAGCGGTGCCCTGGCCATTTGTGCCATGATTTTGCCAGGCATTTCCGGTGCTTTTATTTTACTCATTATAGGCAAATACCAGTTGGTAATAAAAGCACTTAGCCAATTGGAGTTTGATGTAATTTTGGTATTTGTGTTAGGTGCCGGAGTGGGTATTTTATTATTTGTAAGGTTAATTTCGTGGCTATTACACAAATACCACAACTATGCCATCGCCTTGCTGGCCGGCTTTATGATGGGCTCGCTCAATAAAATTTGGCCCTGGAAAAAAGTGCTTGAGTTCAGGCTAAACCGACATGGCGAACAAGTACCTTTTATAGAGCAAAACATTTTGCCTAACAATTTCTTAGAAATAACAGGCAAAGAACCGCTCATTATGCAAGCCGTATTGTATATGGCCATTGGCTTTTTTATTGTGGTTGTGGTAGAAAAGATAGCGCTAAGTTTAAAAAAATAATATGAGCTGGCAGTTTGGCCTTATCGGTTACCCATTGGGGCATTCGTTTTCAAAACAATACTTTGCAAACAAGTTTAGTAAAGAACACCTGCCTCACAGCTACCAATTGCTTGAAACTAAGTCCGAAGCAGCACTTGCCCCTTTGCTTACCGGTGGGCAGTACCGGGGTTTTAATGTAACAATTCCTTATAAGCAAGCTGTAATACCGCACTTGCACCGGCTTGATAAATCGGCTCAATTGGTGGGTGCCGTAAACGTAATTAAATACAAAAACCAGGTACTAACAGGGTATAACACCGATTACCCGGCCTTTAAGGCAACCCTTAAAAAATGGCTCGATACCACCGCTATTCGGGCATTAGTGCTGGGTACCGGTGGTGCCAGCAAAGCTGTAATAACAGCCCTCAACGATTTAAAAATTGACTACCGGTTAGTTTCACGGCAGGCCTCAGGTGCGCAAGTAATTAGCTATGAAGCCGTTGCCGCCCAACATTTATTAGCAACCTACCACCTCATTATAAACACTACCCCCCTGGGCATGGCACCCAATACCCGGCAAGCTCCGGCTCTGCCCTACCAGGAACTTACCCCACAACACTACCTGTACGATCTGGTGTATAACCCCGCACAAACCACCTTTTTAACCCATGGCAAACAGGCCGGTGCCACTACCCATAATGGCCTGGATATGTTACACTTACAAGCCGAATTAGCCTGGAATATCTGGAAACAATAAACCACTCACATTTCAAAACAAACCTCCTACTACCCCTGCACATAAAGTAAAGAGTAGTACAGCATAAAATAAAGATGTCATTCCCGCGCAGGGCTTGCTTCGCCATAGCTTTAGCGAATGCACAGCAGCAAGCCCTAAATAGGGCATATAAAATTAGAAAGACTGATGTTCTTAAAGGTATGCTTTTTAACTCCGTTATTACAAAATCATCTGCAAGGGCAGCTTCCTGCCTGCGCAGGAATGACGTTTGTAAATGTGGAGGTTTGTAAATATGTTGGTATAATAAACAAAATAGATTACCCTACCCCATGGCCCTTAAATATTCCTTTTTAAGTAAAGGGCAAATTTTATAGCGTTCCTCTTTGGTGTCTTCATAGAGGGCTTCCAGGGTTTCATATACCCGCATAATACCCCATTTTGCCGCCCAGGCAAAAGGCCCCATTGGGTAGTTCGTGCCCAATTTCATTCCTAAGTCAATATCCTCTTTAGAAGCAGTCCCTTCCATTACGGTATAATACGCTTCATTTATAATCATAGCAATTATCCGGGGGGTAACCATACCCACCCGGTCATCTACCAATTGGTAGGCAATATCTAAACCGGACAGCAGCTTCTCTAGTATTCCTTTATCTTTATCACGGTACACCGAAACTTCTAAAAGGTTGCGTTCAATAAACGTGGGGTCGCCATTAAACCCAAAAAGCTTGCACTCAACCCCATCGGTGTAGGCTGCTTGCTCTGCCAGGCTAAGTGTTACGGCATTGGCAAACACGCATAAATTTTTGTTTTGCCCGTAGTGCTCCAAATTTTCAGGGTTATCCTCCATAAAAAAATCAAACACCACATCGGCCTTTTCGAGGTGAGCATGCGATAAAAACCCGGCAAAAAACAAATCATGTACTCCTGCGAGCTTCGATTTAATAATATCTGCCTGCTCTTTTGAGCCAACCACTACAATGTTCATATCTATTAACTAATTTTGTCAAAAATACAATAAAACAGCATGGATAAGAAAATCATTCACACATCAAAAGCGCCCGAAGCCATTGGCCCCTACAGCCAGGCCGTAGCAAGCAATGGTATGTTGTACGTTTCGGGGCAGGTACCCTTTGTTCCTGCAACCATGGAGTTGGTAACTACGGGCATAAAAGACGAAACCCACCGGGTTATGCAAAACATAGAAGCTATTTTAACCGAAGCCGGCATTGGATTTGAGCAGGTAGTGAAATGCTCCATCTTTGTAGCAGATATGAACGACTTTGCCGCCATTAACGAGGTATATGGCAGTTATTTTGGCAATCAACCTCCCGCACGCGAAACCGTAGAGGTAAGTACCCTCCCCAAACATGTAAATGTAGAAATTTCTTGTATTGCAACGTTAAATAAATAATTAACCATGTCATTTTAAGAAACAAGGCCATCCTACCAACTTATCAGGCGGCTTTAATGGCTCCTTTCTTAGCCATGACATAAAACACTAAAAATGACCCGAGTACGATTTGCACCCAGCCCCACAGGAGGCCTCCATATTGGGGGGGTACGCACCGCCCTTTACAATTATTTGTTTGCAAAAAAACATAACGGGCAGTTTATTTTGCGCATCGAAGACACCGACCAAAAGCGTAAAGTTGAAGGCGCAGAGGCCTATATTATGGAAGCATTGGACTGGTGTGGCATCAGCCCCGATGAAAGCCCCCTGGCCGGAGGAGAATATGGTCCGTACAGGCAATCGGAGCGGTTAGATTTGTATAAAAAATATGTCCGGCAGCTTCTTGATGATGGGTTAGCCTATTATGCTTTCGACACCCCTGAGGCGCTTGAAGCCATGCGAGCCAAACTGCAAGCCCAAAAAGCCACCAACCAGCAATACAGTACAGCCAACCGTATGGAAATGCGTAATTCCCTGAGCTTACCGGCTGCCGAAGTGGATAACCTCCTGGCGGCACAAACTCCCTATGTAGTGCGTATTAAAATTGAACCCGGCCAAACCATTGAAGTAAACGATAGCATCCGGGGCAAGGTGGTTGTACAATCCGATACACTTGACGACAAAATACTAATGAAGGCAGATGGCTTTCCTACCTACCACCTGGCCAATATTGTGG
>JALWRJ010000415.1 GCA_026994125.1 Cyclobacteriaceae bacterium
ACTACGTAGGCTATGCGCTAACTTCGGCCAAAGGCGTAGCAGAAGTGGCTGCTATTGGTGGGTTTGTAAAGGAGTATCAGGTAGATATTGACCCGGTAGCCATGCGCGAAAACGGTGTTACTGTAGCACAAATAATGAATGCTGTAAAAAAGAGCAACCTCGACATAGGCGCCCGTACCATTGAGTACAACCGTGCCGAATACCTGGTACGTGGGTTGGGTTATATAAAAAGCCTGAAAGACCTGGAAGAAGCGGTAGTTGATGTGCGCAATAATACCCCCATACGAATTAAAGATGTAGCGGTGGTAAACTTTGGACCGGCCACCCGTAGGGGAGGCCTCGATAAGGAAGGGGCCGAAGCTACAGGAGCCGTGGTGGTTTCTCGCTATGGGGCTAACCCATTAGAGGTAATCCAAAACGTGAAGGAGAAGATTAAATTGATTGCTCCTGGTTTGCCATCGAAAACCCTGGCCGATGGCACGGTATCAAAAGTAACTATTGTTCCTTTTTACGACCGATCGGGTCTTATAAAAGAAACCTTGGGAACCTTGGAATTTGCCCTGGAACACGAAATCCTTATTAGTATTTTAGTGGTACTGGTGCTGGTAATGAACATCCGCGCATCTATCATTATTTCAAGCATTGTACCAGTAGCTGTACTTATGACCTTCATTATTATGCGCCACTTTGGGGTTGATGCCAATGTGGTAGCCTTGTCGGGCATTGCTATTGCTATTGGTGTTATGATTGATGTGGGCATAGTTTTTACTGAAAACATTGTAAGGCACCTCGAGATGCCCGAAAACGAAGGCGTAAAAGGTAAGGCCTTGCTCGAAGTAATTTATGTGGCTTCGGTAGAGGTAGGCTCGGCTATTATGACCGCCCTGGCCACTACCATTGTAAGCTTTTTGCCGGTGTTTGCCATGCAAGCAGCCGAAGGAAAATTATTTAAACCACTGGCTTTTACCAAAACATTTGCATTGCTGTCATCTTTAGTGCTCGGCCTTATTTTAGTACCTACCATAGCCCATTGGGTGTTTTCTGTACGGTTCGATAAAAAGCATGTCAAACGAATTTGGAATGGTGCACTTATCGCCTTAGGCATGGGGCTGCTGGTGGCTTATGGTAGTTGGTTGGCCATTATTCTTGTACTAATTGGAGCAAACAATTTAGTAGAGGATGTATTACCTGAGGATAAGAAAAAATATACCAATTTAATTAATACTGCGCTTATTATTGGTTCAGTAATCTTGTTTTTAACCAAAGGGTGGATGCCTTTAGGGGCTCAAAACAGTTTGTTGGTTAACTTTTTGTTTGTTACAGTAATTGTGGCTGCCATTTTGGGTTTCTTAATGACCATTGTTCATTTTTATGCCGATGTGCTCAAGTGGGCATTGGCCAATAAGTGGACCTTTTTATCCATTCCTATCTTTGTTATTTTGTTCGGATTACTTTCCTGGCAGGGTACTAACCGAATGTTCGGTTTTGTGGCAAATGGAGCTGAAAAGTTAGGATGGGAACTGCGTCAAACCGCTGCTTGGCAATCGATGGCTAAAACTTTTCCGGGAGCTGGAAAAGAGTTTATGCCTAACCTGGACGAAGGTTCTTACCTGCTGATGCCTACAACTATGGCGCATTCAGGGGTTGAAGAAAACACCGATGTAATAGAAAAAGTAGATAAATACGTAGCTTCCATACCCGAAGTAAGTTCAGTGGTGGGTAAATGGGGTAGGGTAAATTCTGCCCTCGACCCGGCTCCTATTTCAATGTTTGAAAACACCATAGACTATGTACCCGAATACAAGGTAGATGAAGATGGCAGGAGAATGCGCTTTAAAGTAGATGATGATGGCAATTATATTCTTCAAGGCACCCACAAGGAAGATGGGCAAGTAGCTACCTATAACGTTGAGCGAGATGGTTTTAGGAAAGTGGCTAATGAAGAGTTGGTGCCCGATAAAAATGGCGAGTATTTTAGGCAATGGCGCCCTCAAATTAAAACACCTAATGATATTTGGAATGAAATTGTAAAGGCTACAAAAATACCCGGGATGACCTCTGCGCCTAAGTTACAACCTATACAAACACGGTTAATTATGCTTTCAACCGGTATGAGAGCTCCTATTGGTATTAAAGTGTTTGGCCCCGATTTAAAAACCATAGAAAAGGTAGGGCTCGATTTAGAAAAAATTCTTCAGCAAGTACCCAGCATAAATTCGAGCTCTGTGTTTGCCGACCGCATTGTGGGTAAGCCCTATATGGAGTTTGCCATCGATAGGCAAGCGATTGCCCGGTATGGGTTAACTATCGAAGATTTTCAGATGGCCATTGGCGTAGCCATTGGGGGTAATAAACTTACTAGTACAGTAGAAGGGCGTGAGCGCTTTCCGGTGCGTGTTAGGTATGCGCGCGAATTTAGAGACAACCCCGATGATGTAAAAAAAGTACTGATACCCACCCCAACAGGCGTGCAGGTTCCTTTGGGCGAGTTGGCCGAAGTTACCTACCGTAGAGGGCCACAAGTAGTTAAAAGTGAGGATACCTTTTTGGTAGGCTATGTAATATTTGATAAAAAGGAAAACGTAGCCGAAGTAGATGTAGTAGAAGAAACCCAGCGATTTATAGACGCTAAAATAGCTTCGGGCGAGCTGGTTATACCTGCCGGAGTTAACTACAAGTTTACCGGTAATTACGAAAGTCAAATCCGGGCCACTAAGCGCTTAGCCATTGTGGTACCCATATCTTTATTGGTTATATTCCTTATTTTATATTTCCAATTTGGCAATGTGCAAACTACCACCATGGTTTTTTCGGGCATATTTGTAGCATTTGCAGGTGGGTTTATTATGGTTTGGCTTTATGGCCAGGATTGGTTTATGAACTTTAGTGTAGCCGGTATTGATATGCGCAACCTCTTCCAGATGCACACCATTAATTTAAGTGTTGCCGTTTGGGTTGGGTTTATTGCTTTGTTTGGTATTGCTACCGATGACGGGGTAATTATGGGAACCTACATTAAGCAGGTGTTTGACGAAGAAAAGCCCAAAACTAAAGCGCAAATACGTACGGCTATTTTGCATGCCGGTAGTAAACGGGTACGCCCGGCCATGATGACGGCCGCTGTGGCCATTATTGCACTAATTCCGGTGCTAACCTCTACCGGTAAAGGCTCCGATATTATGGTGCCCATGGCTATTCCATCGTTTGGAGGCATGCTTATTCAGGTAATGACCATGTTTGTAGTGCCCGTGCTTTACAGCATGTGGCAAGAAAATAAATTGAAGAATGGTAACTTATTAGAATAGAAATTATGGATACTAATATTAAATACACAAACCATCTCCGAATCTGTTCTGGGGTTTCTCATGACTATATTTATCATTCTTTAAAAAAAGATATGCAGGAGCAAGCCTGGGAAAGAGTTCAAATTAGGAAATACCTAAACATAGTAGTACTACTGCTTATAACAGGTTTTCTGTTTACTACGTTAAGCCTTCAGGCACAAACCCAATTGCGTGTGTACCAGGATACGGCTGCATTAAACAACCCGGGTATTCAATCGCTTTACAGGCAATATGAAGTAGTAAAACAACGGGCACCACAAGTGG
>JALWRJ010000416.1 GCA_026994125.1 Cyclobacteriaceae bacterium
GTTGGGCGAACAAATTGAAGTGGATGTATATGCCGAGCCCGAAAATAAAAATGCCATTGAGATAGCTAAAAATGCCATTGCTGAAGCCAAGAAAAAAGGCAAAAAAATACTTATTGTTGATACGGCTGGCCGCTTAGCGGTTGATGAGCAAATGATGGATGAAATTGAAGCCTTAAAAAAAGGGCTCAACCCTACCGAAACCTTATTTGTGGTAGATTCCATGACCGGCCAGGATGCCGTAAATACAGCTAAAACCTTTAACGAGCGTCTCGATTTTGATGGGGTAGTGCTTACCAAACTGGATGGCGATACACGAGGTGGGGCAGCCTTATCTATTCGTACCGTGGTAGATAAACCCATTAAATTTATTAGCACAGGCGAAACCATGGATGCTATTGACCTGTTTCACCCCGACAGGATGGCCAGCCGTATTTTGGGGATGGGTGATGTGGTTTCGTTGGTAGAAAAAGCACAGCAAACCTTTGATGAGGAAGAAGCCCGGAGACTTAACAAGAAAATACGAAAAAACGAATTTGACCTGAACGACTTTTTGAGCCAATTGGAGCAAATTAAAAAAATGGGAAACATGAAGGACATCATGGGCATGATTCCCGGCATGGGCAAGGCCGTAAAGGATGTTGATTTAGACGATGAATCGTTTAAGCCCGTGGAAGCAATTATCCGATCGATGACCCCAAAAGAGCGAACCCGACCCGAGATAATTAACGGTAGCCGTAAAAAGCGAATTGCCAAAGGAAGCGGTACTTCGGTGCCTGAGGTAAACAACCTGCTAAAGCAGTTTGGCGATATGCGCAAAATGATGAAAACCATGAACAAAATGGGCGGTATGAAAAAAGGACTGGCTGCCCTTATGGGTGGTTTGCGCTAAAAATTTTATTAGCAAAGACTTAAAAAAACGACATTTTTTTAAAAAAGTGTCGTTTTTTTTATGCCAAAATTTGGAGGTGTAATTTTTTTATACCTAATTTGCTTATACATAAGAACATTAGGTATATGTATTCAAATGAATTAGTACGGGGCACCCTTAAAACAATTATCCTACAATTGCTAGGAGAGCAAAACCAAATGTATGGGTATGAGTTAAGCAAACTAGTAAAGGAGCGTACCCAGGAAAAGATTGTGTTAACCGAGGGAGCTTTATATCCTATTTTACACAAGCTTGAAAAAGATAAATTGGTGGTAACCAATTTAGAAAAAGTGGGCAATAGAACCCGCAAGTATTATGCACTTACCTCCAATGGTAAAACGAGTGCTAAGGAAAAAAAGAATGAATTGCTCGAGTTTATGGAAACGCTCAAAATGTTGATGGAACCAAAACCCATTATGCTATGCAATTATTAGCAGATGAACAGATAAAGCGTATCGAAGAAAGGCTTGCTGAAGCAAGTTTATCCAACAATTCTTTATCCATTGATATTTTGGATCACCTCTGTTGTATGATTGAAGAACGGATGGATTTGGGTTGGGACTATCTAAGAGCCGAAAAAGAAGTGTTTTCTGAGATGGGAGTATTGCAAATTCAAGCGATAGAACAAGAAACAAAACTATTAACTCAAAATAAATTGGTTATGAAAAAACGAACAAAAATTATAGGGTTGGTCGCCTTAGTTTTAATGACAATAGGCTTTATTATGAAACAACTGCATGTAATGGGTGCAGGAGTTACCTGGGGCGTAGGAGTGCTTACAGCTGTATTTGGTTTTGCTCTCTTTTTATTATTAGATCGGTTTAAGTACGATAAATCATCTAAAGAGAAGGCCATTAGCTTTGTTGGTTTTTTAGGAGCTTCTTCATTTATGTTAGGCACGGGATTTAAGTTGTTGCGTCAACCGGGATCGCACTATATGATTGGTTTTGGAGGTTTAATTTTATTAGTTCATTACCTAATTAGCAACTCTGTTAAGACTAAAGATGGTAAATCTTAAAAGGTTTAATACTGAATATTATACATTAAAATAATATATATATGCACCATATATTATATAAATAAAATAATAATTATATGAATAATTTACTTTTATCAATATTTACACTATTCTTTATTTTAGGATGTTCTTATAACAAAGAGGAGGCTAAAGATGTAAGAGTGAAATTTGGTGCTTATAAAAATGGACAGACTTTAAAATGGAAGGCAGTTGATGTAACAAGCACACCTATTTTCAAGAAAATTAAACATCACCCCGAAGAGTACACATACCTCAACAAAGTCGAAATTTATTCAATTGGCCATATAAGCGATAGTTTGCTTGTTACAGGATTTATGGTGGTTCCCAAAGCAGAGGGGGTGTATCCGGTAATAATTTTTAACAGAGGAGGAAACCAGGAATTAGGAAGATTATTAGTTGCATCTGCTGTAGATATTATGGCTCCTTTAGCCGCACAAGGCTATGTTGTTTTAGCCACAAATTACCGAGGTAATAGTGGCGGAGAAGGGAAAGAGCAATTTGGTGGTATCGATGTAAATGATGTAATTAATCTTATAAAGAGTTCTTCGGAATTAAAAAAAGCCGATACAAGTAAAGTTGGGCTTTTAGGCATCAGTAGAGGAGGTATGATGAATTACCTTACCATGAAAAACAATAATCTACCCATTAAGGCGATAGTAAACATAGGAGGAATTACTGATTTGGAAACTACCATAAAGTACCACCCAGAGATAGGAGAAGTGGCCAAAGAGTTAATTCCAGGATACACGCTAAATAGAGATGAGGAAGTAAAAAAACGATCCGTAGTTAACTGGGTTAACGAGCTTTCTGCTGATGTTCCAATGCTTTTGTTACATAGCATGGAAGACTCTCATGTAAATTATCGTCAAATTCCCGTTTTTGCAGATAGCCTCGATGTATATAATTTACCATACAAGCTTATTAGTTTTAAGCATGACAAGCACGGCTTAATTAACCACAAAAATGAGGTTAGAAGTTTTGTTGCCAATTGGTTTGATATATACCTAAAGGAGGAAAAACCTTTTAATGAAGAAATAAAAAGGGAAGTAATTAATAATTAGCTGCATCCCTTTTAATTATTATTATCTATACATAACCGCATCTACCGCCTCCAATGTACGCTTTACATTGGGCAGAGCTGCCTCAATTAACGTAGGGGCATAGCCTAAAGGCACATCCATGCTGTTAATTTTTTGGATGGGGGCATCCAGGTAATCAAAAGCATATTTTTGAACATGGTAGGCAATTTCCGAAGCAATGGAAGCCACCGGCCAGGCTTCTTCTACAATTACTAACCGGTTGGTTTTTTTAACCGATTCCACTACTGCTTTGTAGTCGATAGGCCTAACGGTTCTTAAATCAATAATTTCGGCCGATACCCCTTTGTTAGCTAACTCGTTGGCAGCTTCTTGTGCTACTTTTAATATTTTACCAAACGAAACCAAGGTTACATCCGTTCCTTCTTGTACTACTTTGGCCTGGCCAATCGGTATAAGGTATTCACCTTCGGGTACTTCGCCTTTATCGGCATACATAAGCTCCGATTCCATAAAAATAACAGGGTCGTTATCTCTAATCGATGATTTTAGCAGCCCTTTGGCATCGTAAGGGTTCGAAGGCACAACAACTTTTAG
>JALWRJ010000417.1 GCA_026994125.1 Cyclobacteriaceae bacterium
CTGCTACATAGTGCTTTTTTGCTTGTTCGTTGGTTTGTGCTTTGGCTCCGGTGTAAAAGCACCAGTAAAAAATAAGGGGTAGTAAAAATGTAGGTTTCACAATTTGTAATGATACTAAATCCGTTATAACTTAACCTGCGAATTTCCAATAAATTATTTAAAATCAATTGGTTTATTTCTAAGAGTTTATACCATAATTTTTAAGCCTTTAGTAAGCCATGCTTAATTTACCCCTTAATTTTTTTAACTTGCATAAAAAAACAATTCGATGATAGAAGCAGTACTATTTTTGGCAGGCTTGCTCCTGGGGGGAGGCCTAATTTTTGTCATGCTAAAAAAAATAAATCAACAACGCGAACAGGCTCTCACTTCACAATTACAGCAAACCCAAGGCGAAAAACAAACACTGGAGCAAAAAAAAGAAGAGTTAGCGGCCAAAGTACTACAACTGGAAAAACAACTTACTCGCTTGGAATCTGAAAATAAACACCTTACTGCTAAATTTAATGAAGAGGCCAAAAGGTTAGAGACCCAATTTGAAAACCTGGCCACTAAAATTTTTGAAGAAAAAAGTCGAAAGTTTACCGAACAAAATAAAACCAACTTAACTGATTTACTTAGTCCGCTAAAAGAGCGTATTAAAACCTTTGAAGAAAAAGTAGAGAAATCTTCGAAAGAAAGCGTTATGTGGAATGCTGCCTTAAAACAGCAAATCGAAAGTTTAAGCGAGCTAAACAAGCAAATAAATATAGAAGCCCAAAATTTAACCAAGGCACTTACGGGCGATAGTAAAGTGCAAGGCGATTGGGGCGAGTTGCAATTGGAGATGTTGCTCGAAAAAGCAGGGCTCGAAAAAGAAGTACACTACACCACACAATCGGCCATCCGTGACGAGGAAGGCAACTTAAAACGACCCGATTTTATTATTAACCTACCCGAAGACAAACATTTGATTATTGATTCTAAAGTAACACTTACGGCCTACGACCGCTTTGTACGCGAAGAAGACGAAGACAAAAAAGCCGGCTATTTAAAGCAGCATTTGCAGTCAATTCGCGAAAAAATAAAAGATTTAAGTAGCAAAAACTACCAGGATTTGTACGGCTTGCACGCACCCGATTATGTAATGATGTTTATTCCCATTGAGCCGGCTTTTCAGTTGGCTGTGCAGCAGGATGATGGCCTGTATGCCTATGCCCTCGATAAAAATATTATACTCGTTACCACCAGTACCTTGCTGGCTATTATGCGTACGGTAGCTTTTATTTGGCGCCAGGATAGGCAAACGAAACACGTACTCGAAATAGCCAGGGTAGGAGGCACTTTGTACGATAAATTTGAAGGCTTTACGCAGGATTTAATAAAAGTGGGCAATGCTATTGAAACTACTAAAAAAAGCTATGCCGATGCCATGAATAAACTTTCAACCGGCAAGGGCAACCTGGTAAGCCAAACCGAGCGGTTAAAAGAATTGGGCGCTAAAGCCAAAAAATCTATTAATCCCAAATTGCTCGACCGTTCCAGGGAAGAAAGCTAACGCCATTGCACAGTTTATTTTTTGCATGCACAAGCCCTTTTTTGCAAGGATTTTGGCTACAACAAAAAATAATCAGGTGTGCTGGCCTATTGTTTTCTGTCAATTATGCCTATCTTAGAATAATATACCCATCCAAATACCTTCTTCCTTATGAAAAAACTTTTTCTTTTTTTGTCGCTACTTCTTTTATTAATTAGCCCGTTACTAGCCCAGAAAAATTACATGGATGCTATTGTAAATGATGCTTGTGGTTGCCTCGAAAAAGTTTCCACTGACTTAAACACAGACCAAACCACTCTGGAGTTGGGGCTTTGTATTATTGAAGCAGCACTACCCTATAAAGAACAAATTTTGGCCGATTATGGCATAAATCTCGAAAATATGGATACCGAAGGGGGCAAGCTGGGCAATTTAATTGGGGTTAAAATGGCTTCGGTATGTCCTAAACTTTTGGTTGCATTATCTGAGCAAGCTACGGAAGATAAAGAAGACGATACGCCCAAAGAACGATTTTTTTCAGGACAAGTAACCAAAATAAATACCGATTTGTTTGTCAATTTTACGATTAAAAACGAAGAAGGAAAATCGTTAAAATTTTACTGGCTAACCTTTATTAAGGCCAATGATGGAATGCTGCAAGATTACGAAAAGCTAAAAGGAAAAAAAGTGCGTATCATGTACCTTCAGCAAGAATTTTTCGACCCAAAAATTGAGGAGTATCGCTATTTTAATGTTATCACAAGCCTTTCAAACCCTTAAGCCTTACCTGCTTACCATAAACGAACGAGCCAAATCTATACCACTGCCCACCACACGGGCAAAGTACATTCCGTTGCGTAAATCGGTGGTGTTTATTTCAACCGATTGGTTAAGAGCATAGTCAATTTTTTTTCTATAAATAAACGCTCCTTGTGCATTATAAACGATAAGTTCTGCCGGTTGCACTTCGTTTAAATTAAAACTAATCGTAACCTTATCTCCTACCGAAGGGTTGGGATATATTGTAATGTTGTTTTCGGGTAAATCCAGTGGATTTTCTATGTTTTCGGCATACATTTCAATATTTCTAACATAGGCATTGTTGCCTTGGGCTCCGGTAAGCTCTACTACAATATATACATTCTCCAGGCCTGTAAACTTACTTACATCAACATAAATGTCTTTCCAGTCGGTAGATGTGGTTGGCACCCACCCGGAAGAGGTAAAAGCTGTGGCCAACTCATCTCCGCCTTGCTCAAACAAAACCTGATAAGTACCACCGCAATCGGTGGAGGCTTTTACACGAAGCAACTCTTGGTTGGTGCCATCAAAAGCATACGAAAAATCGAAATGAAGCGAAGCCTCGGTTAAATTTTGCATATTTAGGGGAGGCAATACAATGTAGGATTTTATTCCCTTAGCTGCTTGTTTTTCAGGTTCAATTTTTAGCCCGATGCTTGTAGCCTCCCAGCCTGTATTGCCGGGTTCTTCCCAAGTGGCCACACCAACATTGTTCGGCAATACCTCTTGGGTAAGCCGGGCACGCATGGGTACAGGCGATGGCGCCAGCTCTTTTACCAGGGTTAGCGAAAACTGATTATTAGCCGGGTTTTGATCCGGGTTTGTAATAGCTAAGGTAAGTGTTTGCGTATCGCTTAATAGTGGCAGGCTTAGAGGGAGCTCTTTTAACTCTCCGGGAGCCAGGTTTAATTGATTGTAAGCAATGGTTTCGGTTTTGTTTCCTACTGTATAGTTTAACGTAAGGCTGGCCAGGGTTGTATTGCCTTTGTTTAGCACTTTTACTTGCCATTCCTGCGAGTTGGAGCAACTTATAGCAGGGGTTGTTATTCCTTGCAAAGCAACATCGGCAAAGCTCATATCGGCAACCCGTATATTATCTATTAAAATACGGTTTCCACCATCCGAAACACCCTCAAAGGCAAATATTACTTCTTGGTTGGCATAACTGCTCAAATTAATTCGTTTAAACCCCCAGTCCTCGGGACCCCCGGGATAAAAAGTTACCGGAGTGGTGGCGGTAGCTAATGCTTCGCCCGATGCACTATAGAGT
>JALWRJ010000418.1 GCA_026994125.1 Cyclobacteriaceae bacterium
CCGGGTTAGCAGTTCTTGCCTGCGCTTAGCTTTGTCCTGTTCAAATTTATTCATTGGCCACCTCCTCTGTTTCTTCTTCCGCTATTTCTTCCTCTGTTTGGAGGTTGTTTAGCGAAGACTCTATCAAGGTTTCTAGCTTACTATCTACTTTAAACACTTTATAGGCAATAACCAACAGTAGGTAAAAACCAGTAATGAGGGCAAAGCCCAGGTAGCTGCTTTGTAACCAATGGTTTAAAAAGGTAGCCAACGTAATGCTTAAAAATATAATGATAAAAAACACCATAATACCAAAAAAAAGGAAGCTAATTAGCTTGGTAGCTGCTTTGGCGGCCTCTTCTTTTAGTTCTATTTTAACCAATTCAACCTTTGTTTCTACAATTTCTGTTAGGTCTTCAAAAATGCTATCTAATTTTAAAAAGCTGAGTATTTTTTTGTAGTCGGCCATACTTATACAAAAATAATACTTATTAACTTAAGAGAGCACAGAAAAGGCTGTATCAATACTGCTTTACAAATTCAAAGTTGCCATCGGTAATAGAAAGGCTTTTGCCACTTTTGTTACAAACTGTTCCATTAAAACTGCCTGATATTGTTTGTTGACCTGGATAATAACTGTCAATGGTTAAAACAAAATCGGACGAAGAACAGTTTATGTTGCCAAAACCACCCAAAGCATCGCTAACAAAATAAATAGTGTTTGGACTATCGTCTTTAACACTGTTTTCAAACGTATATACCCCTGTTATACTTCCCATAGGCGAAACTACATCCATACTTAGTTCTTTCGTTGGCGCTAAGGATAAAAAATAAATACTCGTCCTTCCTGTTTTGGAAGATTCTATTTCGAAGGTATTATTTGTATAAAAATTTTCAACCAATGTACCATCAACATAATAGCTAACTTTTGAGCTGCCAGGTACTTCTGGCAATTTGGTACAGCTTACTAACACAGTAATTAACACAACTAAATAATGTATTCTCATAAGTGATTTTAAAAAAGTTTGCTAAAACCAAGCCTAAGTGCCATAAAATCTGCCGGACCTGTATTTTCTAAATCATTGATAGAAGCCAACTCGTACACAAATTTAAAATTCAGTTGAACTTTAAAAGTTGGTGTAATTGACCTGCTAATAAATATAGCCGAGTTGATCATGGGATTGATTGCCGTATTTGTAGTTAACCTTTCTTTGTAATCAACAAGTTGGTTTGCAACTCGGGCAATACTAATAACACTAAACCTTGTGGAGCTACGGTATTGTAAACCAATACCAAAATGTAACCCTATTGCTAAATTATTTATTTGTATGGCCTGCACACCAATATAAGGAGAAAGGTACACATTAAAGGTTTTTTTCCACTCAAGTCCAAATGCATCGCCTCCTAACGACCTAATGTAGGCATCTATTTCAGGAGCCAAATGAAAAGGCGCTGTGTTGGTGGGATAAAAATTTGAAGGAAAGTTATCTTGTACTAAAAAGCCTTGGTCAATACCAACGTACAACCTTTTATTGAGTTTCCTATGATAAAAGTATTCAATATTTAACCCTGATTGGCTAAATAGGCCCTCAAATGCTCCTGCACCAATGTTAACTCCAAAGATGTTTTTTTTGCCACTAGGCACCAATTCAACGTTCGATTGAGCCAATGATTTAATCTGGCACAAGAAAAGAAAAGAAATTAAAAAAAATAATTTATTTGTCATATACCAAAATTAAGGCTTGTTGGTTTTTTTACCAACATAAGCCTTTGTTGCATACATTATTATTTAAGGTCAGGCTTTAATACAAATTCAAAACCCGGTGACCCAAAACGATAAATTGTTAATCCGTCTTTTGTTCCAAAACCAGTATCTTTTGCATGGTCGTATAAAAATACGCAACGGTCAAATCCAACATCAAAAAGTCTTGCTTTCTTATTTACAGTAAATTCATAGTCAGCTGATAAATTGGCAGTAAAAGTTTTCTTTTCATCTATTCCAACACTGCCTTTGAAAGTAACATCAGAATTATTTTTCTTATATGCAACGGCAATTCTAAGCTCAATTTCTGTTTGGCTCCAATCTGACTGAACAAATGAAATTCCCGAAGGTACCCAAGTATGATTTTTAGCATCCTTTCTAGAAATTTTTTTATCTTCAAATAAAAAATTGGAATTCCCATTAGGTACTGGGATACCATTTTTATCATAGTGAAATTCACCAACAACAGATGCCATAGCAATTATATTTCTGTTTGGCCAGGGCCTTAAATTTCCTATTAATCTTACATAAGGCATATCTAACTGCATTTTTTGATCTGGGTTGAGTGTTTTACAATCTATACTTGCAGTACTATTTGAAGAACTCCCCGATCCACCAGTGTTAGGAGTTCCTCCAGTTCTACCACATCTTTGGATGATATCGCATGAATCATCTCGTGGCACTATTACGATGGTTGGGTTAGCTGAAGCATAAGTATCATTAACTGTAATTAATGATGAAACTCGTCCGGTATTAGGTGTATCCATTACTCCAGGTGTCACACCAGTTGTATCAATACCATCCCACCAAGCTGTAGTAATTAATGCGTTTGAATTTGCAAAATTTTCAGCTAGGTATGGCTTAAATTCAACTAATAAATGTAACTTTTAGATTAGAGGGTTTAAGTTTAAAAAGGAGGGGGTGCCCCCTAAAGATATGCTTGATTTTTTTTCTGATCAAGGGGAATTACTTTACCATTAGTTTAATCCTAGCAGGTACCAAAATAGCCTTGGGGAATTTTTCTTGAACCTTTTTAAACTCCGGGTAGGCTTCCAGCGATGTGTAAAAACTGCCCATTCTAACTTTATAGTTGGGTTGATCAAATATAAGTTTGGGTTGTGCCTCCGGAAAATACCTGATGGCTTTAAATTGCTGGTTTTTGGCCTCATTTCGATCTAAACCTGAGTATAGTTGAATGGTAAGCCCCGCTACGGTTTTGTTGCGGGCAACCCGGTATTCATTGGCCAGGGTAAGTACCGAATCGAGCTTGTTGCCAATGCCGGGCATAGCTGGTTGGGTGGCGGGTGTTGTAGCGTTGGATGGGTTATTGGCTAAGGTATCGGTTATAGGTGGAGGCAGGTAGGCAGTCAGGTCTTCGGTATAGTTTCCGTTAGTTGAAGTGGCCGATGGTTTGAGCCCGGCACAACCGGTTGTTCCTGCCCAAATAAAAAATGCTATAAACCAAAGTTTGTTCATGCTAACTTTCTATAATAACACATTTTCCGTTTCGTACGTCTTCTTCCACCACCTTAAATTTAACATCTTTTTTTAGCGATCCATCGGTATATTGTACAGTTACCCGGGTATTTCGGCTGGCTATTTTTTGCGATTTAGCCGGTTCGGTACGTTGCGGAGCTGCACTGGGGTTGTGGGCTACCCGGCCATCGCTTAAAGCAGAGCGTGATTCTTCTTTTTGCTCGTTTAGTTTTTGCCTGCGTTGGGCACGGGCTTCTTGTACCTCATCGGCTTCCTGTACCGGTATTTCGGCTTTCATTAAAAACGAAATGGAGTCTTCGTTTAGCTTAGCTATAAACTGTTTAAACAGGTTAAATCCTTCAAATTTGTAAATTAGCAGTGGGTCTTTTTGTTCGTACACCGCATTTTGTACCGATTGCTTCAGGTCGTCCATCTCACGCAAGTGTTCTTTCCACAGGTTATCGATAATGGCCAGCACAATCATTTTTTCCATGGCTGTAATCAGCTCTTTGCCTTCGGTATTGACCGATTTTTCCAGGTTGGCACTTACTCCAATTTGTTTAACCCCATCCGTAAAAGGAACTAATACACTTTTAATGGTACCGCCCCGGGTTTTTAAAATATCTTTTAAAATAGGCAACGAATTTTCACGGATAGAGTCGTTTTTGCGGCTATAATGGGCAAGGGCTACTTCATAGGTTTTTTCAGTAAGTTCCTGCTCGGAGGTAGCGGCAAACTCTTCTTTGGTTACCTGAATATCTATTTGCAATGCACTTAGCAAAGCCAGTTTAAATCCATCGTAATCGCCTGTACCTTTGTGGTTTAACACGATGTCATCGCAGGTATCGTAAATCATATTTAGGATGTCCAACTCCAGGCGTTCGCCAAATAGTGCATTTTTCCTGCGTTTGTAGATAACCTCACGTTGCGAGTTCATCACATCATCGTACTCCAGTAACCGTTTTCGGATACCAAAGTTGTTTTCTTCTACCTTTTTCTGCGCCCGCTCAATGGAATTGGTAATCATGGAGTGCTGAATTACTTCACCTTCCTGTAGTCCAATTCTATCCATAAGTTTGGCAATACGTTCGGGCATAAACAGGCGCATCAGGTTGTCCTCGAGCGATACAAAAAACTGGGATGAACCCACATCGCCCTGACGCCCTGCCCGGCCTCGCAACTGGCGATCTACCCTGCGCGATTCGTGCCTTTCGGTGCCAATAATGGCCAAACCACCGGCTGCTTTACTTTCGGGGGTAAGCTTAATATCGGTACCCCGGCCGGCCATGTTGGTGGCTATGGTTACCGTGCCGGGTTTACCGGCATTGGCTACAATATCGGCCTCGCGCTGGTGCTGCTTGGCATTAAGCACCTGGTGTGGTATTTTTTTCATTTGGAGCATTCGGCTAAGCAGCTCCGATATTTCTACCGAAGTGGTACCCACCAATACCGGCCGGTTTTTAGCTGTTAAATCTACAATTTCATCAACTACGGCATTAAATTTTTCGCGAATGGTTTTATAAACTTTGTCTTCGGCATCTACCCTTACAATAGGTTTATTGGTAGGAATTACCACTACATCCAGTTTGTAAATTTCCCAAAACTCACCGGCTTCGGTTTCGGCCGTACCCGTCATACCCGAAAGTTTGTGGTACATCCTAAAATAGTTTTGCAGGGTGATGGTTGCATAAGTTTGCGTGGCATCTTCTACGGTAACATTTTCTTTGGCTTCAATGGCCTGGTGTAGGCCATCGGAGTACCTGCGGCCTTCCATTACACGGCCGGTTTGCTCATCTACAATTTTAATTTTACCATCATCAATAATGTATTCGGTATCTTTTTCAAAAAGCGTATAAGCTTTTAGCAGTTGGTTTACCGAGTGTATTCGCTGTGCTTTTATCGAATAATCCTGTATAATTTCATCCTTTTTCTTTAATTTTTCATCGTTACTAATCGATTCGTCTTTTTCAAGTTTCGCTACTTCTTCGCCTATATCGGGAAGTATAAAAAACTGAGGGTCTTCGCCTTCGCCTGTAATTAAATCAATGCCTTTTTCGGTTAGGTCAATGCTATTGTGTTTTTCATCGATGGTAAAAAACAAAGGTTCATCGGCTTCGGGCATCATTTTAGCATTGTCTTGCAAGTAAAAGTTTTCGGTTTTTTGCAAGATTTGTTTTATGCCGGTTTCGCTTAAATATTTAATCAGGGGTTTGTGCTTGGGTAAGCCTCGGTACACCCTAAAAAGGGCAAGTCCACCTTCTTTTTCCTGGCCTTCGGCAATCAACTTTTTGGCCTCTGTCAAAAGTTGCTGTGTTAATTTTTTTTGAGCTTCTACTAACTTATTAATTCTGGGCTTCAGGTCGTAAAATTCATGCTCATCGCCTTTGGGTATGGGGCCTGAGATGATTAAGGGTGTTCGGGCTTCATCAATTAACACCGAATCAACCTCATCTACCATAGCAAAATGGTGTTTGCGTTGTACGAGGTCGCCCGGTTCTTTGGCCATGTTGTCGCGTAGGTAATCAAAACCAAATTCGTTATTGGTACCATAAGTAATACCGGCTTTGTACGCATTTACACGTTCAGGTGAATGAGGCTCGTGTTTATCAATACAATCTACACTAATGCCATGAAACTCAAAAATAGGGCCCATCCATTCTGAATCGCGAATGGCCAGGTAGTTGTTTACGGTTACCAGGTGTACACCTCTGTCGGCCAGGGCATTTAAAAAGGCGGGCAAGGTAGCCACCAGGGTTTTGCCTTCACCGGTGGCCATCTCGGCAATTTTACCCTGATGCAGTACCACACCTCCAATAAGTTGCACATCGTAATGCACCATTTCCCAAAGCATTTCGGTGCCGGCTGCCAGCCATTTATTTTTCCAAACAGCCTTGCCGGCTCTAATTTCAACATGGCCATGTTTGGCCGCATATTGCTGGTCGTGTGGGGTTGCGGTAACCTCTAATTCGGTATTTTCTTTAAATCTTCGGGCGGTTTCTTTTACAATGGCAAAAGCGGTAGGAAGCACCTCCAATAGCACCTGCTCTAATTCTTCGTTGCGTTCTTCTTCCAGTTTATCAATTTGCGAAAAAAGTGCCTCTTTTTGGTGTACATCCAACGAGGCATCTTCGGTTGCCTGGGTGGTAAGCGATGCAATTTGGTCGTCAATTGCTTTTAGGTGTTCATTTATCTTAGCTTTAACTTCCTGTGTTTTACCCCTTAGCTCATCATTACTTAGGGTGCTTAGGGTGTTAAAAATCTCATTGGTTTTGGTTACATAAGGCATTACCGCCTTTATGTCTTTATCCGATTTGGTGCCAAATATTTTGGCGATACTCTTGCTAAAAAAACCAGCCATTTAATTTATAAATTTAAAATCAGGAGGCAAATGTACACTCTTTTTATCGGTCTTGCAGGTCAATAGTGCCCGAAAAAACATGTTCGGCCGGACCTTGCAGCCATATATCTTCAAACCCGTTTTTTTTACGGGTAAATTCCACCTGTAAATTACCTCCTTTGGTTATAATTTTTACAGGCGAATTGCAGCCATGAGCCGATACTGCCAGTGCGGCAGCCGTTACACCTGTTCCGCACGAAAAAGTTTCGTTTTCAACGCCTCGTTCGTAGGTACTTACTTTTATGGTGTGTTCGTTTACAATTTGCACAAAGTTTATGTTGGCACCTGCCTGGCCAAACAAGCCCGAATACCTCCATTTACGGCCTTCGGTTAGCACATCAATGGTATCTGTTTTGGGTACAATCAACACAAAATGCGGTGAGCCGGTATCAATAAAAATGCCACCTTCTATAGGTCTGCCATTTTGAACATTTCCCATTTGTAAACTAATGGTATTTTTTTGCAGATTAGCTTTGTGTGGCCCATCGAAAGCCTTAAAAGTTGCTTCTTTCTTATTTAAAAACAAGGTTTCGGCAAAGCGTAGAGCTGCTCTGCATCCATTGCCACACAAGCTTTGCGAGCCATCGGGGTTGTAAAACACCATTGTAAAATCTTCTGCAGGGTGGGGCTCAATTAAAATGAGGCCATCCGAACCTATACCAAATTTACGATCGCACAGTTTTTTAATAGCATCAACCGAAAGTTGAATTTGCCGGGTTCGGTTATCAATTAAAATGAAATCGTTTCCGGCTGCCTGGTATTTGCTAAAGCTAAGTTGCATAGACTGCGAAAATAGCATTTATTAAAAGAGTTTAGCTAAAATTCGGCTCATTTTTGCTGCAGGCTATCAATAGTTTAAGGTTAACACAACCTATGTTTAAACATTTTTAGATATTTATAAAAAATGCTACTTTTAGACCTTTATTAGTTAAAACATAGAATGCTTGTTGTAAAAGACCATATTGGTAAAACACTTTTTGAACAGGATACCAAGCGAATAATTTCGACCTATAAAGGGCGGGTTAATAAAGAAATCTCCCTGGTTCACTTAGAAAAAGTAGCTAAATTTTATCAACAAAATGAAGTGCATACGGCCATTATTGATTTGCGAGAGATTTATGGTTCTTTTGTAAAAATATTGAGCTATCTGGGCGAATCTTTTTACCCAATGGCCATAAAAAGTGGTTTAAAGGCACAGGCTTTTGTTATTACCGATGACCTGATAATTAAAAATTTAACAAAAAAAATAGCTCATATTACCGACACCTATGATGTGCAAGCTCGTACCTTTGCTACTTGCGAGGAAGCAGCAGTATGGTTAGATACCTTTTAGTGTAATGTAAGTTATATGCAAAAGCTGGTAGCACAAAATTCTTTTGTGAAAACTTGGTTTTACCCGGAGTCAAAACTCCTGGTTTCGGAGTATGCGGGCAGGTCGAACCTAGCTAAAGGGATGGCACATTTAGCTGAGGTAGTAGCTTTTTACCAAAAACAGCAGGTAAGCTACTCCATAGTGGATATTCGTTTAATTTATGGCTCATTTGCCAAGGGGCTCGAATTTTTACGCGAAACCTACTATCCGGAGGCAAAAAAAAGTGGATTAGTTTGCCAGGCTATTGTGGTGCCAGATGATGTAATAGTAGAAACGCTTGCTACCAAAATGGCAGAGCTGGGCAGGCAATTTATAGGCCATGTGCAAGTATTTAAAAGTAGAATTAAAGCGGAAGAATGGATAGTGAACTACAAATAGGCAAAGGGGTAGTGGTTGGCCATAATGCCATGGGTACTACGCATTTTTATGAAAAGGATAAACTATTGATTTCGGTGTATAAGGGACGGGTAAAAGTGGAATTGGTTATAGAACACCTGGAAAAACTTATAGCGTTTTACGAGCAACACCCCGGTGCGGTAGTGCGTTCGGTGGTTGATATAAGTAAAGTGCTGGGTTCGTTTGCCAAAGTTTTAGCTTTTTTAGAAAGCAATTATTACCCGGTAGCCATCCAAAGCGGGCTAGCTAGCCAAGTGTATGTGGCCTCCGATGATTTAATTATTAAAAACCTCTCGGCCCGGCTCCAAATGATGGCTTCTATTTTTAACTTAAAAACTAATGTTTTTAAAAGCCGCAATCAAGCTGTTAATTGGGTGCTCGAAGCAGTTAACCCTTAATATAAAGCTAGGCTAGTTTTATGGCTAGTTCATTTAATTGCGCTGTTGCTATGGGCGATGGGGAATCTATCATTACATCGCGCCCGGCATTATTTTTAGGAAAAGCAATATAATCCCGGATAGAATCGGAGCCTCCAAATAAACTGCAAAGCCTGTCAAAACCAAAGGCAATACCTCCGTGCGGAGGGGCTCCGTATTCAAAGGCTTCCATTAAAAAACCAAATTGAGCTTGCGCTTCTTCTTTGGTAAATCCTAAATGCTTGAACATAAGTTCCTGGGTGGGTTTGTCGTGTATTCGTATAGAGCCTCCACCTACTTCTACGCCATTTATAACCAGGTCATAGGCATTGGCGCGCACCTTGCCCGGATTTGTGTCCAGCAAGGGCATATCTGCTTTTTGTGGCGATGTAAACGGGTGGTGCATGGCGTGGTAGCGTTTTGTTTCATCGTCCCACTCCAGTAAAGGGAAATCTACTACCCAAAGCAATTTAAACTCCTCGGGGTTTTTAAGCTGCAACAAATCGCCCATGTGTAGGCGCAAAGCACTTAAAGCCGTTCGTGTAGGGGTAATATCGCCACTTAGCACCAGCATTAAGTCTCCGGGGGTTGCTTGCATGGTATCGGCCCAAAGCTGTAAGTCTGCCTGAGTATAAAATTTATCTACCGAAGATTTAAAACTACCATCCTCGTTGTACTTAACATATACCAATCCTTTGGCTCCTACCTGGGGTTTTTTAACAAAATTGGTAAGTGCATCGAGCTGCTTACGCGAATAGTTTGCTGCTTTTGGTGCAACTATGCCCACCACTAGTTCGGCCGAATCAAACACCGTAAACCCTTTACCCTGGGCTACCTTGTTTAGCTCTACAAAAGGCATCCCAAACCGGATATCGGGTTTATCAGAGCCATATAAACGCATAGCATCGGCATACTCCATTTGTGGGATATCTCCAATTTCTATTCCTTTAACTTCTTTGAACAGGTAGCGTACCAGGCCTTCAAAAGTGGCCAGCACATCTTCTTGTTCTACAAACGACATCTCGCAATCTATTTGGGTAAATTCGGGTTGTCGGTCGGCCCGTAAATCCTCATCTCTAAAGCATTTTACAATTTGAAAATACTTGTCAAACCCGCTTACCATAAGCAATTGCTTAAAGGTTTGAGGCGATTGCGGAAGGGCATAAAATTCACCAGGATTCATGCGCGAAGGCACCACAAAATCGCGTGCTCCTTCGGGGGTAGATTTAATTAATACCGGAGTTTCTACTTCTATAAAATCTTGTTTATCCAGATATTGCCTGGTTTTTTGAAGCATGGTATGCCTTAGTTGCAGGGCATTGCGCACGGGGTTTCTGCGTAAGTCGAGGTAGCGGTACTTCATGCGCAGGTCTTCCCCTCCATCGGTTTCATCTTCAATTAAAAAAGGGGGTAATTTGGCTTCATTAAGCACGTTAATTTCTTCGGCCCAAATTTCGATATCGCCTGTAGGCATAGTATCGTTTTTAGCATAGCGCTCCGCTACTTTTCCTGTTGCCTGAATCACAAATTCCCGGCCTAGTTTTTTGGCAGCCTCCATCAGCTCAGGGCTCGTTTTGCCTTCTTCCATAACCAGTTGGGTAATGCCGTAGCGATCGCGTACATCTACCCACATTACACCTCCTTTGTTTCGTACCCGTTGTACCCAGCCACACAATGTTACCTGTGTACCAGCGTTTTGTATTCGTAATTCACCACAGTTATGAGTTCTGAACATAATTCGTCTTATTTTTAGCGACCGCAAAGTTAAGGGAATCTATATTCTTGCATTAGATTTGTATTTATAATTATTGAATTAATATGCGAAGACCATTTGTTATTGCGCTTGTAGTTGGGCTGTTTGCTTTTACAGCACAAAAGCTGGTTAAGGTAAAACTTAATGAGCAGGTAACCATCTATGTGCCCGAAACATTTACGCCTATGAGCCAAGCCGATATGAAAATGAGGTACGAATCGTACCGGATACCCCTGGCTTTATATACCGACCCACAGCGTGTAGTTGATTTTGGTGTAAATAGAAGTTATTCGCGCTGGCAAGCCAGCGATTTGGCTATGATGGCTGATTTTTACCAGGCCAGCCTGCTGGAACTTTACGATAGGGTTACTTTTATAGATAAAGGAATAAAAGAAATAAATGGCAATTCGTTTGCCTATTTTGAGTTTAACTCTGTGGTATATCCCGAAAACGAATTTCAGGATAGCGCTCGCAAATACACTTACCTGATGTATGGAATATCGGAAGGTACCACCTATGTGTTTAATTTTACCTGCGATACATACGTGCAAAAAGATTGGCAGGAAACAGCCCATGAAATGATGGAAGCCGTAAAACTAAAACCCTAAACTGGTGGGTATTAAATTTGGTACGGATGAGTATTTTATGAATGAAGCCTACAAGCAGGCAGTGCTTGCGCTCGAGCAAAACGAAGTACCTGTGGGTGCAGTGGTGGTGGCAAACCAAAAAATTATTGCACGAGCACACAATCAAACCGAAACCCTCACCGATGCTACGGCACATGCCGAAATTTTGGCACTTACTTCGGCCTTCAATTATTTGGGTGCTAAGTACTTAACCGATTGTACATTGTATGTTACGCTTGAGCCCTGCACCATGTGTGCCGGAGCCTTGTATTGGGCACAACTGGGTAAGGTGGTAATTGGTGCACCCGATAAAAAAAGAGGTTATTCCCGGTTAATTACCGGGCAGGAAAAAGTGTTGCATCCTAAAACCCAATTGGTTCAAGGGGTGTTAGAAGAAAAATGCAGTTCGATAGTTACTCAATTTTTTAAGCAATTGAGAGGGTAATTATAGGATATAGGTTTTTTCTATTAGCCAATTCGCCCGGCAAGTTGTATCTTTGAAACTATACTATGTTAAACATTAAAAAATACTATTATGGCATTTGAATTACCACAATTACCTTATGCATACGATGCACTAGAGCCTCATATAGATGCTCGTACCATGGAAATACACCATACCAAGCATCATGCGGGATATACCAACAACCTGAATGCAGCTATTGATGGCACTCCTATGGCCGATATGAGCATTGAAGATATTTTTAAAAATATGGGCGATAATGCGGCTGTACGTAATAATGGTGGTGGGTTTTATAACCACAGTTTATTTTGGACGGTGATGTCTCCTACTGGAGGCGGTGAGCCCTCAGGCGATTTAGCATCGGCTATTAACAATGCTTATGGTTCGTTTGACGCCTTTAAAGAGGCTTTCTCGAAAGCCGCTGCTACTCGTTTTGGATCAGGATGGGCTTGGCTTTGTGTACACCCCGGAGGTAAAGTGGAGGTTTGCTCAACGCCTAACCAAGATAATACATTAATGCCGGGTGTGGCATGTGGCGGTACCCCTATTTTAGGTTTAGATGTTTGGGAGCATGCCTATTATCTAAACTACCAAAATAGGCGCCCCGATTATGTAGCTGCATTTTGGAATGTAGTTAACTGGGACGAAGTGGCTCGCAGGTACGCCTTAGGAAAATAGAAAGGATTGACAGTTTAAAAAAGGATGTATGAAAATACATCCTTTTTTTGTAGGCCAATCTTAAATGGCTGGTACTATATTTGTAAAAAAATATGCTTATAAAATCAGCTACCCTTGTAAACGAAGGCCGGCAATATGTGGCCGATGTACTAATTAAAAACGGGCGAATCGAAAAAATTGCTTCTTCCATTTCAGCATCACCCAGCGAGCAGGTTATCGATGGTTCCGGCAAGTATTTGTTTCCAGGGGTTATAGACGACCAGGTGCATTTTCGCGAGCCTGGCTTAACTCATAAAGCCAATATTTTTACCGAATCGAGAGCGGCCGTGGCCGGAGGCGTAACCTCGTTTATGGAAATGCCCAATACTGTACCCAATGCGCTTACACAAAAGTTGCTTCAAGATAAGTATGATATTGCGGCACAAACTTCGTTGGCCAATTACTCTTTTTTTATGGGAGCCTCAAACGATAATATTGAGGAGGTACTTAAAACAGATATTGAAAAAGTATGTGGCTTAAAGATATTTATGGGCTCTTCTACAGGCAACATGCTGGTAGATGAAGAAAAAACACTGGATGGACTATTTGCGAAGGTAGATATGCTGATTGCTACCCATTGCGAAGATGAGGCAACCGTTAGAGCTAATATGGAAACAGCGCGCCAGCAGTATGGCGAAGACGTGCCTATCGCCCAACACCCGGTTATTCGAAGTGCCGAAGCTTGCTATCGTTCATCAAGTTTAGCGGTAGCCCTGGCCAAAAAGCATGGCACCCAACTGCATGTTTTACACATTTCTACAGCCAAAGAACTCGAGCTTTTCGATAACTCCATACCATTGGCCGAGAAAAGAATTACTGCGGAAGGTTGTATCCATCACCTGTGGTTTAACGATAGCGACTATGCCCTAAAAGGAAATTTTATTAAATGGAACCCTGCAGTAAAAACAGCTACCGACCAGCAAGCAATTTTTGAAGCTGTGCTTAATGGTACCATTGATGTGGTGGCTACCGACCATGCCCCACACACCAGGCAAGAAAAAAACAATACGTATTTTAAAGCACCCAGCGGAGGGCCTTTGGTGCAACATAGCCTGGTAGCCATGCTCGATTTTTATCATCAAGGGAAGATTACCTTGCCTCAAATTGCCGAAAAAATGAGCCATAACCCGGCCACACTATTTAAGGTAAAAGAGCGTGGTTTTATACGCGAAGGCTATTTTGCCGATTTGGTACTGGTAGATGTAAACCAACCCTGGACGGTAACAGATGAAAACATTTTAGCTAAATGTGGATGGTCGCCTTTTGAAGGCCATACCTTTGCATCGAAAGTTACCCACACCCTGGTAAATGGCAAACTTG
>JALWRJ010000419.1 GCA_026994125.1 Cyclobacteriaceae bacterium
GTTTAGGCAGGGGCGTGCGAAAGCGTATGGCGTAGAATTTCAACTAAAAAAAACCAAAGGCAATTTTACAGGCTTCGTTAATTATACGCTTTCTAAGGCTACACGTACAATACCAGGGGTAAACCAAGGTATAGAGTTTGCTTCTAATTACGATCGCAGGCATGCCTTTAATACATTGGTTGGCTATCATTTAAGCCAGCGTTGGGAGTTTTCGGCTGCATTTACCTATAGTACAGGCCGCCCTATAACCCTACCCACCGGCCAATATAGTTATAGGTTTTATAGCCCGGCTTACATCTCCAGCCGAAATGGCTATTTGTTGCCTGCCTTCCATCGAATGGATGTTTCGGCTGTACTTACACCTCTTAAAAACAAGCATAGGCATATCCAAACTACGTGGGTATTTGCTTTGTACAATGCCTATAATCGTAAAAACCCTTTTACCATTTACGGGCGCGATAAGGAAGGGGACAATGCCGTATCCGGTGAAAAAGAGTTTGTGATGATTTACCTGTTTCCGATTGTGCCTTCAGTAACTTTTACCATAAAATTTTAAACCATGCCTAAATTTTCAGCATATTTTCTTTTGGCTTTGGTGCTATTAGGTTGCGAACAAGTGGTAGAGTTGGATGTAAACCAGGCAGCCCCCCAATTGGTAATTGAAGGTTTGCTAACCAACAAAGATACCCTGCATTATGTTAAAATAAGCCGGTCGATGTCGTTTTACAATACAGGGTTTAGCCCCGTTACCAATGCCCAGGTAACGGTAACGGGCAATGGTAATTCCTATAGTTACAGGCATAATCCTTTTGATATCGATACATTAGATGGCTACTATTTTTCAGATAATGTATATGCCGGAGTTGTTAACAAAGTGTATCAGTTGCAAGTACAGGTGCAGGGCACTACCTACCTGGCTGCTGATACGCTGCGGCCGGTTACTACTATTGACAGCCTGGCGTTTAAGTTGGCTCCAAACCCCAGTAAGGAAGATTTAAAAGATGGTAAAATGTACCAGGTGCTACTATATGCCGCTGAGCCACAGAAAACCCGGGATTACTACCAGTTTAGTTTTTACCGCAATAAGCAATTAATAGCCTATCCCAATAATATTTATGTGTTTTCGGATATTGCTTTAGGGCCTACACTCAACGGGCTGCCATCTCCGGTATTGTACCGTAAGGGCGAGTTGGCCGGTGTTGAAATCTATAGCCTTTCGCGTGAGCAATATGTTTTTTACGAAGATTTATCCAATATACTTACCACGGATGGGGGCATGTTTAGTCCACCTCCTGCCAATCCGCGCAACACGTTTACCCATGGAGCTTTGGGGCTTTGGCAGGTGTCGGCCATGGTAACCGATTCGATTAAAATAACTCCCTAAATTAAAATCAGTGGAACTAAATTGTGCTACATTGCATTTATTACAAGAAACACTAAAAAATGAAAAAAATACTACTCGCCACAATTATTCTTATGGGTTGCAAAGCCACAGCGCAAGAAAATTTTGTGCAAATTCCTGCCTCCTCAAGCGTTTCTCAAACTGTTAACAAGCTCACTACAATTATTAAGTCCAAAGGCTTAAAGGTGTTCGATGTGATTGACCACCAACAAGGAGCCAAAGCTGCCGGTATGGAATTGCGCCCCACTACTTTAGTTATTTTTGGCAACCCTGCCATGGGTACCAAACTGATGCAATGCGATCAAAGCATTGGCATTGATTTGCCTATGAAATTTTTGGTATGGCAATCGGCCGATAACAAGGTGTGGATTGGTTATTATACTCCTGCTACGTTAGCTAAAAGCTACAACCTGGAGGCCTGCAGCGAACTACTCACTAAAATGGAAGGTGCCTTACACAATTTTGCAACAGCTGCTTCCCGCTAACTCCGTTTAGCTATGCCGGGTTTTACATCGCCCTGCTACCTTTTTATTGTAAACCTCTGATTTAATGAATTTTGGGTTTTTATGGTTAAAATCCAACTTAATTTTCAGGGTTAATTTTGAGGTTAAATTTTTGTCTGTTCGTAAAATTCTATATATTACATCCCAAAGCAATGATGAATGCTATGAGTAAGAAAACAGAATTTAGAGCTGAATTTGACATCAACGCATCTAAAAAGATGCTGTACCCTTATATATTTTCTCCCAGTGGGCTTTCGCAATGGATGGCCGATGACGTAACCGTTGATGAAGATAAGGTGTTTAACTTTATCTGGGATGGAGAAGATCATCCGGCTCGTATGGTTTCGCATAGAGTTAATAGCTATGTGCGGTTCGAGTTTTTGCCCGAAGATGAGGAAGATGAAGACGACCCGGCCTACATTGAGATTAGGTTAGAGATGAACGAACTTACCCAATCGGTTTTTATTGCTATTATTGATTATTCTGATATTGATGATGCAGAGGAATCGATGGATTTATGGGGTAGTTTGGTGGACACCCTGAAAGAAATAGTGGGAGGGTAAGCATACCCACCGGCAATTGACTATTTTTGCAGCACATTGTGGCATATTCTTTGCCATGCAGTAGGGGAATGAAAAAAATTGATAAACTTATAGTGCAGGCCTTTATTGGGCCTTTTATTTTAACTTTTGCCGTGGTGGTGTTTATCTTGCTTACGGTAGCCATGATGAACTACGTAGATGAAATCTTTGGCAAAGATTTAAGCTATGTAGAGCTGGGTACTTTAGTAATGCACTTTGCTATTTTTCAAACGCCAATAGCCTTTCCATTGTCGGTTATGCTTGCCTCCCTTATGACTTTCGGTAATTTAGGCGAACATTTTGAACTTACTGCAATTAAAAGTGCCGGTATTTCATTAGTTCGGGCTTTGCAACCAATTTTTATTGTGGTAGTAATAGTTACTGTAACCGCCTTCTTTTCTAATAATTACCTGGTGCCGCACTCGGCACTAAAAGCCTATAGTTTGCTGTACGATATACGTCAAAAAAAACCCTCGCTAGATATAGAACCCGGCTTGTTTTATGGCGGTATTGAAAAGTACAAAATTAAGGTAAATCAAAAATTGCCCGATGGGAAAACCTTATTAGGTATTATTATTTACGACCACACCAAGCGAAACGGCAATCGCGATGTAACTATTGCCGATTCGGGCAGAATGTACACCATTTTTAACGACCAATATCTAAAATTTGAATTGTATAATGGGGCGCACTATACCGAAGAGCAGGTAGCTCGGGGCAGGGGGCGTATCCAGGATTATCAGAAAATTGCCCCCTTTACACGTACCTACTTTAAAAAGAGCGAAATTATATTCGATCTTTCTTCCTTCTCCATGTCACGTACCGATGAGGGTCTCTTTGCCTCTAACCGCCTTATGCGCAACTTTAATGAATTAAATCATGATTTAGATTCGCTTTCAGAAGATTTATACCTGAGTAAGGGCGAAGTATTTGAAGTACCCAATCGATTTTTTACCTACAGCCATCTTAAAAAATCAATTCAAATTCCTAAAGAAATAGTTGAAATAAGAGCCAAAGAAGACTCTGTGCGAAGGGCAAAACTGGAGGAGCAAAATAAAAAAGAAGAGGCTCGAATGAAGAAAG
>JALWRJ010000420.1 GCA_026994125.1 Cyclobacteriaceae bacterium
ATACAATTACTGCCAAAAGGAGCAAACTAGCACTATTGAATAATCTTACCTTGTTCAATTTTTTCGTTTATATGTTTAATACTGTTATCTAAGGCTTTGGCTTTTTTCCACTGGGCAATGGCCTTTTCTTTTTGTCCTAATTTAAAGAGTACATCTCCGTAGTGGTCGTAGTTTTCGGCATTTGGTTTTTTGGTTGCTATAATTTTTTCGAGCACTCTTTTGGCCTCATAATAATTACCTAATTTAAATTGCACCCAAGCGTAGGTATCAAGGTAGGCGGAGTTTTCGCTATTCATCCGCATAAGCTTGTTTACCATTTGGTTGGCTTTTTCTAGCTTTTGCTCGCGCAAAGATAGGTAATAACTGTAGTTGTTTAGCACGAGTTCGTTGGCCGGGTTTAGCTGCAATACTTTGTCGTAATAAGCATCTGATTTTTGGTGGTAGCCGGCCTGGTGTGCCACATCGCCCAGGTAGGTATAAAACATTTCGAGCAAGGCATTATTAGTGGTGGCTCGTTTGGTGCCTTCTTCCAGGTAAAAAATGGCATCATCCCACTGCGAAAGCCCCATATAAGCTACTCCGGTAACTAGATACAGCCAGGCTTGGTTCGGAAAAACAACCAGGGCTTGTTCTCCATGGGCGATTACCTGTTTGTATTGATCGAGTTGCAGTTCAAAGTTTAGCAGGGTTTGCCATACATTGTAATTAGCTTCGTTTTGGGTAATGTACCAGGCATAGGCATCTATGGCTTTTTGCTTGTATTCGGCTACCCGGCCAGGTTCTACCAATCCTTTTTCAATAAAGGCAGCATATACATCGGCTTGTAGCAATACGGCCTCGGTTTTGCCCGGATGAGTTTTCACCAATTCATCGGCCAGGGTTGGTAGCAGTTGTTCTAATTGGGAGTCGGGCAGTAAAGCCATGTACTTTGACAGGGTAGTTACTTTGCCACTTAATTCAATAGTAGGGTTTTTAAAGGCTAATGTAAGCTGTTGCTCAAAGGCTTCCAGATTTTTCTGTTTTCGATACAAATCGGCTAATAGCAGCCTGGTGCTAGCGGCTTCGGGGTTAGTAGCCAGTAGGTTTTTTACCAGTGTTATGGCTTGGGTATTATACCCGTTGGCAGAAAGCAGTTCTGCCTGCATAACAACAAATTTTGAGTTGGCAGGGTAGGCCTCTATAAGCTTTTGGCCTTCGTCAATGGCCTTGTCAGGTTCATTGAGCTTAAGGTAAATTTTTTGCTTTTGCGTGGTAGATTGTTCATTTATACCAAAAAAATCTTCGGCTCGTTGGTAGGCATTAATTGCTTTTGGATAGGCTTGTAAATAGAGGTAAATAGCACCTAATTGAAAATAAGCATTTTCCTCGCCCGGTATGCGTTCCAGCAACCGTTCGTAGTAGATGGCTGCCTCCTTTAGGTTGTTTGCATTGGTAAAGATATCGGCAGCCAGGTAGTAATAATAGGCGTTGTTATCATTTATAGATATAGCTTTGGTAATGGACTCTATGGCAAGATCCAACTGGTTAGTAGTGTTAAAAATCTGAGCCAGTTTATAATACACTACATCGTTATCGGGCACTAATTGCAAGCTTGATCTAAAGTTGTTAACAGCCTTGGCGTAATCTTCAAGAATAAACTGCTTTATACCTTCGGTAAAATAATATTCGGCTTCTTGATGTATGTATAATTCGCTTTTTTCAACTTTATCTTTTTTAGATTTTCGTTGTGCAAATGAGGATACGGTAAGACCTAAGAAAAATAAAAAAAGTAGCTTGTTTTTCATCTGAATAGCCAAAGGTAATTAATTAGCGGCTGCTTAAAAAGGGTACATCTATTTAGTTGTTTAAAGTTAGCCAGGCTTAGCTTTGGTTTTTACCTTGGTTTTCTCCAATATTTTCGATTTTGCTAAAATCTCTATGCTTTTCAACTACATATAAAAAAGCCACAAAACCAAGCGGTATGGCTATGTTTAGCAGGCCATCGAACCAGGGGTTGGCAAGTTTAATTTGGAAGCTGGCATAAATAAGGCCTAAAATAGCTATGGTGTACAAAACTAAGGGTTTAAAGTTATAGGGTATGGGGTAGTGTTTTCGACCCAGTAGGTAACTGGCCAAGGACATGACAAACGAAGCAGCCACAATACTTAGCGCACTGCTAATATAGCCGTACTTGCCCAAAAATAAATAATTGCCGGCAAAGGTGATAACCGCACCTAAAAGGGTAAATAATATGCCATAACTGGTTTTATCTTTTAGTTTATACCATACCGAAAGGTTAATGTAAACCCCAAGTAAAAGTTTGCCAAACATAATAATGGGTACCAGGTACAGGGCTACCCGGTATTCGGGTTTACGCAGTAATAGTTGGGCAATTATATCTACATTAGTGCAAATGGCAAGCATAATAAGCAAGGCCATTAAATAGTAGTAGTGCATGGTCTTGGCAAACAAGGCCGGGGCTTGCTTGTCTTTGGCCTGCGAAAAAAAGAAAGGTTCTACGGCATACCTAAATGCTTGAATAGCCAGGGTCATAATAGCACCCAGCTTAAAGGTTTGCGTGTACACTCCTTGGGCAAAAGTGCCCCCCTGGCTCCAGTCTGCTACGGCCACTTTATCCAACTCGGTGGTTATCCAACCGGCCAGCCCGGTTATTAAAATGGGCAGTGCGTAGGCGAGCATTGGTTTGAAAATTTTCCATTGTAAGGATATTCTAATGGCTAAAAACTCCTTACCCAAGAGTATAAGTAAGAAGGCATTGCTTAGCAAATTGGCTAAAAATATATATTCAATACCAAAATGAGGGTTGTAGATGCTATCAACAAAGGGTTTTAAGCCCACCAATATTTCCTGGTTATGTATAGCCGGAAAAACGATTAGGAAGAGTAATTGAAAAATAATATTTAAAAAAATGGCGGTTATTTTAGCCATCGCAAATTTTACAGGCCGGTTTTCGATACGCAATTTGGCAAAAGGGATGGCGGTAGCTCCATCAATAAAAATTATACCGGCAATCATATATAGCATGGAGGGGGCTATGGGCCAATCGAATTTTTGTGTAAGGAAAACTGCCAAATGCCCTCCATTTACATATACCAAAGCGCCAAAAATCAGGCTTGCCATGAGTACTGCCGTAGCTGCTACGTGGTAGGTTTTGGGGTTGTCATCTTTGGTAGAAAACCTGAAAAAAGTAGTTTCCATTCCAAAGGTTATAATGATAAGTATTAGCGCAATATAGCCAAATAAGTAGGAAGTAATGCCCAACTCGTTTTTTAAAAAGATAGAAGTGTGCAGCATTACCAAAAAATAATTGATAATACGGCCTAAAATGCTACTTACCCCATAAATGGCTGTTTGGCCTGCTAGTTTTTTTAAGTGCCCCATGTACCAGGTTGGCGTTTGGTGGTGTTAAAAAGCATCCTTAAACCCTAAAAAGCAGGGCGCTGCTCTTTTACACTAAGTGTTTAATTTCCTTTAAATACAGGTGAGCGTTTTTCGAGAAAAGCAGCTGTTCCTTCCTGTTTATCTTGCGTATTGCAGCAATGTGCAAAGGCATTGGCTTCTACCAGG
>JALWRJ010000421.1 GCA_026994125.1 Cyclobacteriaceae bacterium
CATTCGTATTGGGCAAATCTTCTATTAAAGGAAACAAATTAAGGATATCGTTTACATCACTTCCCCCAAACTCCTCCATACCCTCACCCCCATCGGTACCGCGGTACTGGCTGGCCACTACTGTATAGCCCCAACTGGCCACTCGTGCTAAAATAAAAATCATTTTATATTCGTTGAGCGAGCCAAATTCCCGGTTGCCTCCGCGGTTATAAATAACAACCGGATTTCCGCCTTCTACGATTTTCTTTGGAGAAGCTAAATAAGCTTTTACTTTTAACCCATCACTTTCGTAAAATAGCTCTTCAAGCGTTACTTTATTTACATAGTTATACTTGGGTTTTAATACCCAAACCCTTGCTTGCTTAACTCCAATTCTGCGCTTTAGGGTATCATAGTTTTGCCATCTAAAAGGAGTTCGGCTTAGTATGCGTCCATTTTGTCCGTAACTGACTGTAAAAACTACTACAAAAAATAACAGTACTAAAATTCTATTCTTTATCATTGGTTTTTGTTGAAAGTAAACGGGTATAATCAATGGCTTTGCCATTTACAATTAGTGTATGGATTGCGGTAAGATTATCTAAATTTTCCAGTGGGTTTTTATCTAAAATAAGAATATCAGCTTCAAACCCAGGTTTGAGTTGCCCTACATTCCACCCAAAGGCCTTGTTAAAATTAACCGTGGCGGCTGCCAACACTTCTTCGTTTGTTAATCCGGGTTTGGTGTGCAATAGCTGTAGCTCGGTGTGCAACGATATACCCGGCATAGTTCCCCACACATCTGTACCACTACCGGCCAAATACTTAGCACCTGCTTTATAATAGGCAGGCTCAATAATTTCGGTTTCTGTTTTTATTAAGTTTGTGTAAGCCGCTTGTTCCACCGCATCTATGCTATGCTTACCAGTAATTTTATCTGCTGGCCGGTTAATATCTTCTGGCGTTAAGATTTGTGCTACCGGGTCGTTCCACGGATTTTTCGCCTCGGGCAAATCTAAATACGATAAACTCATGGTAGGAATGATAAAGGTATTGGAAGCGCCCAAGCGTTTTGCATGAGCCAATAAGGCTGAATTATCAGCTTTTATTCTTGTTAAGTACTTGTAATACTGCCATTTAGCGCTATTCAAATCGTTCGAAAAAGGTTCTTTAGCTACCGCTTCGGCCATTTGGCGTGGAGCCACATCTAACGAATAACGCGTAGTATGTACAAAAGCATCTAAGCCTATGTCCATACCCTGGGCATAGGTGGTAGTGGCCATTTCGCCAATGGTAGCCATGCCCAAACTGTGGGCGTAATCATTTACTAGTTTAGTCTGTTCAGGGGTTAAGCCGTACATCATTAACAACACTTTTACTCCAGCATTGTATAGGCTGTCGATAGTAGGTTCCAGCTTTTCTGTGGGCATTGGTGCTTCAGCAATCCCTTCCAGGCGGTACACATCGGGCGCAGGAGTAGCATCTACAAAATAGGTGCCTCGCCTGCCCCCATCAACTTCTAAAATAGTGGTTATGCCTTTGTATAAATAGGCATTGGCATACGCTTGGTTGTTTAAAGTGGCAAAGCCATCAATAAGCCCGGGCATGGTATATTTACCCGTAGCATCAATGAGTTGAGCCGCCTCCGGCAGTGGTGTTTTGCCCATGGCACCATAGCTAATAATACGGTTGCCGCTAAAATATACGTAAGCGTCTTTAATCACTTCGATATGCGTTCCAGGATTTATAAGGGTGGTATGGGTAATTAATGTTCCTGATTTTTGTTTTGTAGTATTATTACAGCCCAACAACAGCCCAATACATAGCAAAGAAATGCTCAAAACAGACCGGACCGGATAAATAGATGCCCAATGTTTCATTATTAAAAAGTTTGAGGTAAACATAAAGTGCAATATATAAAAAATCCTGCTGGAATTTATTTCAAACGAGTATCAAAGGGTTCATCAAACACATCAACCAAATGCACATTCGCATGAAATAATGGATGCCTGACATTAATCAAGTAGTTAAACTCACGGGTACTTTGGGCTGAGGGCACCTGCATCAGTAAATCACCACTGGCCAGGAAGCCAACCGTAAATTGAGCCAATATAACCGGATAAGGCTTTTGCATCCAATTTTTAGGCAAGCTGTTAAGATGCTGTGTGTAAACTCCAGCCTCCTCCGGCACCTCTATCTCCATGCAAACACGTCTAATAGGTAAATTGCTTTCGTTAGCCAATATTTCGAGTTTAGCTAAGGCAATGGTGGGCGAAGTATAAATAATCCATTGCCCGGCCGTATTCCATCGCCCATCGGCATACAACGTACCTTCGGGTGGCCAATGGTCTTTATACCTGTATTTTTCTAAATGATACAGCAACATTAACCGTAGGTGCTATAGGTAATGCGGTTAAAGGCCTTTTCTAACTCGCGCCTACCCACCCGGGTACCCAACAAGGCTATGGGCTTTAGGCCTCCCAGGTTGGTATTACGGGTATGCAACCACTCGTGCAATAACGCCTGGTCGTTATCGAAAGCTGCAAGCCCCTTATTCCACAAAACAGCAAAATCGACCAGGGCATCTACATGCTTGGCGCCAATATCAGGCTTTTGCAAAAGCTCGTAGTATTTGCTTTTGCTAACCCCCACTATTAGCGACATCTCTTGAGCAGTTAGCGATGTTTGCGCTTGCAACTCAACCAAGGATTGCCCAGCTATTTTTGTTTGAGGAATGGAATTTACATTTAAACCATACAGCATTCCCAGCAACGAAACACCATAGCCAATCATAGGCTCATTAACCTTAGTTTGCTCCGATTTATTTTTATACCTGGCCATAGCTCTTGTTCGTTCACCCCAAAGTTAATACATTTTTAGAATAAATAATTCCATTTATGGATTTATTTTTAACTTAATCTATATGTATCTTTACCATCAATATTTAGAACACAGCCCAAAGCAGCATGTCAACTTATATTTTAGCACTAGACCAAGGTACTACTAGTTCGCGCGCCATAGTTTACAATAAAGAGGCACAACCCATTGCGTGGGCACAGCAAGAGTTTGAGCAAATTTTTCCACAAAACGGATGGGTAGAACATAACCCTCAAGAAATATGGGAAACCCAACTAAAAGTAGCCAACGAAGCCATTAACAAAGCCAACATCAGCCCACAACATATCGCAGGCATTGGTATAACCAACCAAAGAGAAACTACGGTACTATGGAACCGCACCACCGGTAAACCCATTTACAATGCCATTGTATGGCAAGACAGGCGCACAAGTAACTTTTGCGAGGAACTACGAACCCAAGGGCATACTGAACTTTTTGCCCAAAAAACCGGCCTTCTAATTGATGCTTACTTTTCTGGCACCAAAATAAATTGGCTTTTAAACCATGTAAAAGGAGCCAAAGAGCTAGCCCAAAAGGGAGTGTTGGCTTTTGGCACCATAGATAGCTGGCTTATATGGAACCTAACCCGGGGCAAAAGCCATATAACAGATGTTAGCAATGCCAGCCGCACGCTGGCCTTTAACATACACGACATGCAGTGGGATACACAGCTATTAGAAC
>JALWRJ010000422.1 GCA_026994125.1 Cyclobacteriaceae bacterium
GTTTTTGCCAAATTGTGTTTTTATTGATTGGAATGCATCTTCAAAATTAGCTTTTGGATGATCTATTTGGTTAATAACAAATAGGGTAGGTTTACGAAACCTGTCTGTATAATTCCATATTATTTCGGTGCCTACTTCTACACCGTGCTGGGCATTTACTATCATGGCTACGGTGTCGGCCACGCGCATCGAGGAGGCAATTTCGCCAATAAAATCATCGAGCCCGGGGGTATCGATAATGTTTATTTTATAATTCCGCCATTCGGTGTGCAGTGGTGTGGCAAAAATGGTCATTTCTCGTTCGTGTTCTACCTCATGGAAGTCCGATACGGTGTTTTTTCCTTCAATGGTGCCTCTGCGGTTCAGTAAGCCCGCTTCAAAAAGCATGGTTTCGGCAAGGGTGGTCTTGCCGCTTTTATGGGCTCCAACGAATACTACATTTTTTATGTGTTTGTCATCAAAATTGGCCATGATATGTAAGGGTTTGTTTGCGGCAATAAATTACGAAAAATTATTTCAAAAAACACTTGATTTATATCATTATTTACCATGATTTAACCTGCAATAAATTTACTGGTGGTTTGTTATGTAATGCCATTGCCTGTTTAGGGGTTGTTTAACGTTTTGCGTAGTTGGGGGTTGCAGATAGGACGAGCATAAGCGAGTAGAATTACGAATGTTTATCTTGTATTCAATATTTTATACGTTTTTAGTAATCCTTTTATGCTAATTATTAGATGTTTAGCTGACCTACATCATAGGAAATGGTACACAAAAATGCTACCTTCAATACAAACAAATAAACACTGATTATGGAAGCTAAAAAATATAGAAAAGCAGATATAAATCGGTATAGAGTAGTATTTTTTAATATCGGTTTAATTTTGAGCCTTGGGTTAACCTACACAGCATTTGAATGGAAATTTTATGATGATGCGGAAGCGTTTGGAACCAATATGGTAGCCAATGATAACTTTGATGAAGTGTACGAAATTCCTCCTACCGAGCAGCCACCACCACCTCCACCGGAAATCAAAAACGTAAATATTGTAACCGTAGAGGATAACCAAATGTTAGAAGATGAATTGGAGATTTCTTTTGACATTGAAATGACAGAAGAGATGGTAAGCGAACCCATACCTGAAGATGTAGGCTTAGATGATGAAATGGAGGAGGAAGAGTCGGAAGAAATATTTGTAATTGTAGAAGAACAACCACACCCCATAGGGGGGATGAATTCTTTTTATAGTTATATAAATAAAAACATTAAGTATCCTTCGAATGCACGTAGAATGGGCATCCAAGGTCGGGTTTTTGTGCAGTTTGTTATCGAAAAAGACGGTTCAATTTCGCAGGTAGAAGTAATTAGAGGTATTAGTTCTGATTGCGATAATGAGGCGGTAAGGGTAGTTGAAAACGCACCTGCCTGGCAACCCGGTAAACAGCGTGGCAGGCCGGTAAGGGTTAAAATGGTGTTGCCTATTTCGTTTAAATTAGGCTAATTTGCATAGTTATCTGAGACACTTTTATGTTTAGAAAGAGTAGAGTGGGTTACCGAGGGATAAAAGCCCCAAGTGGCTCAATTAACGGAAATACTTTTGGGCTTTTTCTTTTAACAGGTTCCTGTCGGCTGTAATGGTAGGGTCGCTGTAAATCTTAGAAGATAACTCAGCGACCACCTTACGGTTGTAGCCCAGTCGCTCTGCCATGTCTTCGCAAAATACAATTTCGCTTTTAAATACCTGTCCATCGGCTTTCATCAGTTGTATTACATTATACAAAAACTCAAACTTTTGGTCTTCCGATAAATATTCTAAGTTAGCAATAGGTTGCGGGTTTTTAACCATTTCATCCACTTCTTCATTACTTATATCATTGGCCTCAGCAATTGTGCGGATTAATCTAAGTTCTTTTTCAGCGATCATACCATCGCTTGAGGCAAGTTGAATCAGTATATTTAATTGGTCTTTTATCATTTTAGCTTTCGTTGTAAGTACAATAATAAAAATATTTTAATGATTAAACATTGTAACAGTTATTGAATTGTTGAAGTTATGTGTTAATTTTTTATAACCGGTGCAACCTTTGGTTTAAGAGGATAGTCTATAAAGCGAAATTAAACATCAATACACATGAAAAAAACAATAGTAATTTATGTAACCTTACTTTTTTCAGTTTTAAAACTGTATGCGCAAGAAGGTAGTGTTAGGTCGTTAGCGCCCTTTACTTCGATAAGTGTGGCCGAAGGCATAAACGTTAAGTTAAAAGCTGGTACCGAACCCCAAGCTAAAATTACGGCACATAATATAGATTTGGAAGATATTTTAACCGAAGTAAGTGGCAACAGGCTGAAAGTGCATTTAGAAGGGAATCATCATACAAATATTAAAGTAACGGTAGAAGTTACTTATACAAATTTAACAAGTGTAAAGGCCAGTTCGGCTGCTTCGGTGGTAAGTATGGGGATAATTACGGCCGATGAATTTAGTGTGAGCGCTTCGAGTGCAGCCGATATTAATTTAACATTAGAAGCGAACAAAGTTACGGTAGATGGATCGAGTGCAGCCGATATTGAATTAGCAGGTACTGTTAAACTGCAAACGGTTGATTTATCGAGTGCTTGCGATTACAAAGCCTATGGGTTGGAAAGCAAAGGGGCAGTGGTGTCGGTGTCATCGGCAGCAGATGCCCATATAAACGTTTCTGAAAGCCTGGATGCCCATGCCAGTAGCGGGGGTAGTATTCGATATAAAGGTAAGCCTAAAAAGTTGTACGAACGCACATCGAGTGGTGGTGATATAAAACAATATTAGCTTGTAGTTAAAAAAGATAAAAAGCCAAAGCCCAGTTATGAAGACGAAACAAGGCTTGGCTTTTTAACCAACTAGTCGGTATTTTTTCAGTAAGCTCTACTTACACTCGTAGGTGGCGTTAATTTCTATTTTATCAGAGGTGGCATTGGTTGGGTACCCATTGTCGTTATTGGTAATGGTAAAGCTTTCTGACAATACCGTACTTCCATCTAAGTTGGAAACAATTTTTATATTGGCAGGTAAGTTAGCCATTACACTAAAATCCGGTTTGTAAAAAGTATAGCTTCCTTGTAATGGATTTGGCGATGTACTGGTTACGTACTCACTGGTTGTTAATTTTACGGGGTTGTACCCATCAGGGTCGGAACCAAAAGCCAAGCTAAACAAAGCAATAAAGTCGGCATTAATTACGGCTTTGGTAAGGTCGTTGCCCGTGTAACTGTATTGAATATCAGAAATTTGAAAAAACGTGCCTTGCGCATTTGCATAATAGCCTTCAATACTGTTTAATTGGTTTCCGTTATAATTAAACCGTATTTCCTCCTGGTCTATTCCTGCATCATTTTTTCGGGTTAGTTTATCCAGGTTACTTCCGTTTAGGGTAGCTGTATAAGTTAAGGTTCCGTTACTATCATTAATAGTTATGGATGCCAGGCCGTTAGCATTATAGGTATAGCTTTGTACGGCCATTGAATCGGTTCCTTCATATACATTAATGGTTTTAATGCGTTGG
>JALWRJ010000423.1 GCA_026994125.1 Cyclobacteriaceae bacterium
GTGTTGGAATCTACCTTAATATCCTTTTTTTTGCCTAAAGCCACCGTGCACAGCAAGCTGTGTTTGCTCTTTTTTACATGGGCTATTCCTTTAATCATAAACTGTTGCTCGCCAAATTTAATACTGGCCGAATCTACACTGTTTATGGAGCTCTTAGTCATCGATAAATAGTGCAGGCTATCTAAAATATTGGTTTTCCCGGCTCCATTATGGCCTACAAAGCAGTTTATGCCTTCAAATAACTCAATATCCAGGGTATCAAAGTTTTTAAAATTGTATAATGAAAGCTCTTTATAAACCATAGAAGAAATAAATATTTTGGGCCTGAGTTTATTAAAACAGTTGTATTAGTTAACTTCGCACGTTCGAATAACAACCAAAGGTACCCAGCAAAAATGGCAACATCAAAAACAAGTAAACCCGCTAATAAACCCGCTGCTTCAACAAAAAAGAAAGCCAGCGCTAAATTAAAGTTTTCGAAGGAGCAATACATGCATTGGTATGAACAAATGCTGTTTATGCGCAGGTTCGAAGAAAAAGCCGGGCAATTGTATGGCCAACAAAAAATTAAAGGGTTTTGCCATTTATACATTGGGCAGGAAGCCTGTGTGGCCGGAGCTGTTTCGGCTTTAAAAGAAGGAGATAAACATATAACAGCATATCGTGACCACGCCCACCCCATAGCGCTGGGTAGCGACCCTAAAAAAATTATGGCCGAGCTTTTTGCTAAAGAAACTGGTATTAGCCGAGGCAAAGGGGGCTCTATGCACATGTTTGATAAAGCGCATCATTTTTATGGGGGCCATGGCATTGTAGGGGGCCAGGTACCCTTAGGTGCCGGCATTGCTTTTGCCGAAAAATATAAGGGTAACGATAATATAAGCATTACTTACTTAGGCGATGGTGCAGCACGCCAGGGGGCTTTTCACGAGGCACTAAACCTGGCCATGACCATGAAACTGCCTGCCCTGTTTATCATCGAAAACAATGGCTATGCCATGGGAACATCGGTGGCTCGCACCTCTAATGTTACCGATTTGGCCGAGCTGGGCAGAGCCTACGAAATGCCTTCCATTATAGTGGATGCCATGAATGTTGAAAACGTACACATGGCCGTAGCCGAGGCAGCCGAGCGAGCCCGCAAAGGCGATGGCCCCACCCTGATGGAGTTTAAAACCTACCGATACAAAGGGCACTCTATGTCAGACCCCGCCAAGTACCGCACCAAAGAAGAGCTGGAAGCTTACAAAAAGCTCGATCCTATTGAACAGGTTAAACAAATATTACTAAAAAATAAGTTTGCCACTGAAGATGAACTATCTGCCCTGGATAAATCGCTTAAAGAAAAAGTGATGGAAACAGTTAAGTTTGCCGAAGAATCGAGCTTCCCCGACCCTTCGCAAGCATTTGAAAATGTGTATGTTCAAGAAGATTACCCCTTTGAAATAGGATAAAGTTATCTGAAAGTGGTATTATTGCGACCGAAAATTTAAGAGCATGGCTAAAAAAGGAAAAAAACAAGCTGAGAGCGCACTGGAAAGTGCAGAAGTGCTGGCCGAACAATTAACTAAGTCAGAACAATTTTTAGAAGACCACAAAGTGGCCGTATTTTCTATTGCAGGTTTAATTGCCGTATTATTAGCCGGTTATTTTGGTTATAAATACTATATCGATAACCAAAACTCACTGGCACAAGACGAAATGTTTCAGGCCGTATATTATTTTGAACAAGACAGCCTGGATTTAGCCTTAAATGGCGATGGCAATTATTATGGGTTTTTAGATATTATAGAAAATTACGGAGCTACCCAGGCCGGCAACCTGGCTAATTTTTATGTGGGTTCCATTTACATGAAAAAAGGAACCTACGATTCGGCCATTCCCTTTTTGCAGGATTTTAGCAGCAAAGATTACGTAATGCAAGCCCAGGCTTATAGCTTGTTAGGCGATGCATATATGCAAAAAGAAATGTTTGCCGAGGCAGCAGATTTTTACCATAAAGCTGCTACCTACGAACCCAACGAGTATTTTACTCCTGTATATTTGTTAAAGGCCGGGTTGGCCTACGAAAAACTCGAAGATTTTGCTACTGCAGCTAAACAATACGAAACCATTGTTACTGAGTTTGCTAAATCGAACGAGGTAGATAAGGCTAAAAAATATAAGGCACGATTGCAGTCAAAATCCTAAACTAAAAACATTAATTGTAACAGGGGTAGGATTTAATTATCTTACCCCTTTTTAATTTTGTACCTATGGCAACTAATTTAAAAAATTTAAGCGAGCACACCTCCCGTAATACCGGAGGAATGCAGGATAAAAAAGTAGGCATTGTGGTATCGGAATGGAACGACCAAATTACCGATGCACTTTTAGAAGGTGCGCTGGAAACCTTGCAGGCACAAGGTGCCTTGCGCAAAAATATATACATACACTATGTGCCCGGCAGTTTTGAGCTTTCATTGGGAGCCCAATGGTTAGCACAGCAAAACGAGGTAGATGCCGTTATTGCCCTGGGCTGTGTAATCCAGGGCGAAACCAAACATTTCGATTTTATATGCAGTGCTGTGGCGAATGGCATTACCCAAGTGGGGCTTTCGTACAATAAGCCGGTGGTATTTGGCGTGCTTACCACCAATACTTTACAGCAAGCCCTCGACCGAGCCGGAGGAAAGCATGGCAATAAAGGTGAAGAAGCTGCCATTACTGCTGTAAAAATGTTACAGTTTTAGCCTGGTGCTTATCATTTTTTTAAACACTTAGTTTTATGCTTATTTTAAAATTTGGAGGCACCTCTGTAGGCAGCCCCCAACGAATGCAGCAAGTAGCTTCGCTTATTACGGCTATCAACCAACCTAAAATAGTGGTGCTATCCGCAGTAGCCGGTACTACCAATGCCTTAGTGCAATTGGGCAAACTGTTGCTTGCGAAGCAAACCGAAGAGGCAGCGGAGCATATCGACAAACTGGAACAGCACTACCAGGCATTTATTGATAACTTGCTTACACAATCAAAGCCCCGGCAACAAGCGCAGCAGGTGCTTACACACAGTATTAGCCTAATGCGCAACTACCTGGGCTACCCTTTTGGGCGCTCTAAAAACAACGAACTGCTGGCGCAAGGCGAGTTGCTTTCTACCCAATTATTCTCCCTTTTTTTAACCGAAAACAAGATTGATAACACGTTGCTTTCGGCCCTCGATTTTATGCACTTAACCCCTTCAGGCGAACCCGATGTGCAGGATATAAAGCAAAAACTAACCCCCATGCTACGTGCACCCCGCCCGGGCACCATCTATATTACACAAGGCTTTATTTGCCTTAATAGCCAGGGCGATATTGATAACCTTAAACGAGGAGGTAGCGATTACACCGCATCGCTTATTGGGGCGGCCGTTCAAGCCAACGAAATTCAAATTTGGACAGATATTGACGGAATGCACAATAACGACCCACGGTTGGTAAAGGCTACCAAGCCCATCGAGCACCTTTCGTTTGATGAGGCCGCAGAGCTGGCTTATTTTGGTGCTAAAATTTTGCACCCGGCCACCATATTACCTGCGCAGGTAGCCGGAGTACCCGTACGGCTTAAAAACACCTTGCAGCCGGAGGCTCCGGGCACCCTCATAAATAAAGATGCCTCACACACGCAAGTAAAAGCAGTAGCGGCTAAAGATGGCATTACAGCCATTAAAATTAAGTCTTCGCGCATGTTGTTGGCGCATGGTTTCCTGCTTAAAATCTTTCAGATATTCGACTATTACAAAACGGCTATCGATATGGTAACTACTTCAGAAATTGCTGTTTCGTTAACCATTGATGACACCACCCACCTAACCAATATAGTAGAAGAACTGCAAGCCCTGGGGCAGGTGGAGGTTGATAAAAACCAAAGCATAATTTGCCTGGTGGGCAATCAAATTTTAAAAAACCAACAGGTGTTGCAACAACTATTTAAATCGATGGAGCAAACTCCTCTACGAATGGTTTCGCTGGGGGGCAGTAAAAACAATATTTCGTTGTTGGTGCCCTCTCAACAAAAGCAAGTTGCTATGGCATCTATTAATAAAGGCGTATTTGGACTGTAGGTGCTTCGTGTTTTTGCTGAGCTTTAACCCCCGGCAGCAAGGGTTACAAGTAAAAAAATATTAACCAAACTGCTATAAAAATAGGAAGCAAAATAGGAATAGAAAACCTAATGATGTATCCAAAAAAGGAAGGCATTTTTATACCTAATTGTTCGGCTATTGATTTTACCATAAAATTTGGACCATTGCCAATGTAGGTCATGGCACCAAAAAACACAGCTGCTACCGAAATAGATTGCAACAGTAAAATACTATCGTGGAAACCACCCGCAGCAAAATTTCTAACCTCGGCAATGCTGTTTATATTAGCGCCATCAGCAGCCATGGCAGCCGCTAAAAAGTTAAGGTATGTGGGTGCGTTATCTAAAATTCCGGACAGCAAGCCTGTACCCCAATATAAGGTATTATGGGTTATTAAAGCCGCTCCTTCAGGCGATTGAGCAAAATTACCCACCATTTCAAGGGCGGGCATCATCGTGCCAAAAATACCAATAAATATAAAGGCTACTTCGCGTATAGGCTCAAAGCTAAAGTCGTTCTTTTTAAGCAAATCCTTATTGGCCATTTTGTACGAAAGCCCGGCTACGCTTAGCATAATAAGCTCGCGTAAAAACGAAAATTTTTGCCCGTCATAATGAATAGCCGGCACCCAGTCAATTACATTCGGGTCTAAAAATACAGCACCTACTATAATGGCCAGCCAGGCAAAATTAATGCCCCCATTTATACATACCTTACCCGATTTAGGCTCATCAATACCTTGGCGCTTGTTGCGTACATCAAAAATATAAAACACAATAAGCAGCACCACAATGGCAAATGCCCACGAAGGCGAGTTATGAATAAGCGTCCATTCAAATGGAACACCTTTTAAAAAACCCAAAAACAACGGAGGATCGCCAATAGGTGTTAGCGAACCACCAATATTACTTACAATAAATATAAAAAAGATGATGTGGTACGCCTGTATGCGGCCTTTATTTAATCGTAAAAACGGGCGGATGAGTAGCATGGAAGCTCCCGTAGTACCAATAATATTAGCAATTATGGCTCCGGTAAGCAGCACCGCTACATTGGTAAGTGGGGTCGATTTTTTATCAACACTTATCATAATACTACCCGAGGCAATAAAAAGCCCGGTAAGCAACGATATAAACTGAACATACTCGAAAAAGGCATGTACCGGCCCATGTACATTGTGTAGCCCAAACAAATAATACAACACTACAATACTGGCCAGCCCAATGGCAATTTTAGGGTAATGATGGTGCCAGAAATGTTCAAAAAATAAGGGGCCGGTGGCAATCATGGCCAATAGCAAAATAAAGGGAATTACCAACCAGCCTGCCGCCTCTCCGTGTTCTCCTGCAGCATGTTCTTCACTGGTTAGTTCGGCATGGGTTTCTTTTTCATGCACTTGTACTACGGTGGTGTCGTGAGGTGCCGGGCTGGCATACACATATCCGCTGGCAGAAAAAAAGAGGACTAAACTAAGCCCTGCTGCATGTGCAAAATTCTTAAAAAAATGATAATACGTTGAAAACATAAGCCTAAAACTATGAAATTATTTTGTTAACAAATCCTCAATAATTAAAAATTCTTCCTCCATTTGATTTTGCGCTCCATATTTTTGGGTTTTTAGTTAGGTAATGTTTAGTAAATGAATGCAGTTATTGATTTAGGTAATACTACTGCCAAGATAGGTTTGTTTTCCTTAACAAAGCCTCTTGCCATTGCTACCCTGCCGGTTAGCGACTTGGTAGATTTTGTTAAAAACCAAAAAATTGAACACGCTCTTGTTAGCAATGTTTCGCAAAGTAGTAAATTTTTAGCACAACTTAAAAAAGTACTACTACAATTAACCCTGTTTACTTACCAAACCCCCATGCCTATTACTACAAAGTACGCTACGCCCCATACGTTGGGTGTGGATAGGCTGGCTGCCTGTGTAGGTGCACGAAACTATACCAAGGGCAATGTGTTGGTAATAGATGCCGGCACGTGCATTACTTACGATATACTTACCACACAAAACCAACACCTGGGAGGCCTCATTAGCCCGGGTATTAACATGCGCCTGAAAGCCATGCATACCTTTACCCAAAATTTACCGTTAGTAAGGGTGCAAGCCGCTCCATTAGTGGGCAACACTACCGAAAAATGTTTGCAAAGTGGTGCCGTTAACGGAATTTTTTTCGAAATCAAAGGCTTAATTCAGCAGTTTATGCAACAATATGAAGATTTATCCATAATAATTGGCGGAGGAGATGCAGATTTTTTTGATAAAAACTTTGAATTGAACACCTTTGTGGTTCCAAATTTGGCAGTTGAAGGATTGCATGCAATTTTTAAGTATAATGAATAAGTGTAAAAGGGTAGTTTTTGTAGGGTTATTGGTTGTTATGTTAGGAACCAAAGAGGTAATGGCGCAAGTAACTCATTCGCCTTATTCGGCTATTGGTATTGGCGATATCCAGGATAATGTAACTGCCGCTAAATTTGGTATGGGAGGCTTGGGTGTAAGCAACGGTTCCTACTATAATTTAAACTTAGTAAACCCGGCTCTTTTGCATTATAACCGGGTAGCTTTATTTTCGGCTGCTGTTTTGGGCGAAACCAAAACCATTAATCAGGATGGATTTGAATCGTATGCCGCAGGATCAGGTCAATTAAACCACATGGCATTGGCCTTTCCTTTATTATCGGGTAAACTTTCTACCTCGTTGGTACTAAACCCCTACTCGGCCGTAAACTATAACCTTTCGTACCTGGCACCTATTCAAGGTCATCCAACTGATTCAACACAATACACTGCCAAAGGCGATGGAGGAATTGACCAGCTATCTTTATCATTGGGAGGCGAGTTATTTAAAGGATTTTCCTTAGGAGCCCGTGCTTCATATATGTTCAGCTCTATTCGTAAAGAAAGCAAATCGGTAGTGCCCTTAACCCCAATAAACAATTATTTATCTACCCTAAACGAGCGTTTAAGTTTTAGCGATTTTACCTTTGGCCTGGGGCTTGCTTATAAATTCACTATCAATAAAAAATCTTCCATTAATGTTGGTGCAACTTACGATTTTTCCAAAGACCTAAAATCTAAGCTTTTTATCCGCCTCGACCAGGAGCAATTTGGGGGTGGTACTGTTTTTGGCGACACCCTGGCCAACGATGAACCCGTGTTAGTACATTTACCCGAAAAATGGGCGGTTGGCTTATCGTATAATATTGCCAATAAATTAGTGGTAGGAGTAGATTATAGCAGCCAGGATTGGTCGCAAACTAAAGATGTAACAAGCGGAACTAACATTTATACCAAGCGCGAAAACTATGTATTTGGTGTAGAAATAACACCCGATATTACCAGTATTAATAACTATTTTAACCGGATAACTTACCGGGCAGGAGCCATTTATACCAATACCCCTTATATAATTAATGGAATACAAATTAGAGATTTTGGCATAAACTTTGGTTTATCTTTGCCGGTTGTCCGATTTTCGAGCCTCGATTTTGGCGTGCAACTGGGTACCCGAGGCACTTTAACCGAAAATTTAGTACAAGAAAATTATATAAAAGTATATTTTGGGGTTAGTTTCAACGACAACCGTTGGTTTATAAAACCCAAGTTTAATTAATTTTGAAAACAACAGAAGAATGAAGAAAATTATAGGAACTCTCACGTTAGTATCATGGGTAATGGTATCATCGTATGCGCAGCAGGGCTGGAAATGGCCAGCAGATTCGGCTGCAAAAGCTAAGGCCATTGAAATGAATGTTATTCAGTCTGATGCCGTAAAAATGGGCGATTATAAAACAGCCGTGCCTGCGCTAAAATGGCTGTTTGTCAATGCACCCGACCTCAATAAATCTATTTATATTAATGGAGCTAAGGTGTACGACAACCTGGCTAAAGTGGCTCAAAAAGAAGAAAAAGAGGCCAAGTCTAAAATAAAGTCGGCTGCCGATGCCGATAAGGAAGCAGCTAAAGCTACCTATGCCGAAAAAGCGGCTATTCGTGCTGCTTATGCCGATACCTTGCTTAGTATGTACGATATGCGAATTCAGCATTTTGGCGATAAGCCCAACGTGCTTAACCGCAAGGTTTTTAAAGCGTATAAGTACTTTGTAAAAGATTACGATAAATCGGAATGGCTGCTCGAAATGTTTGATGAAGCCTTTGATATTGGCGGAGGAGTTAAAATACCCGATGCCAATTTGGTTGCCTATATGAATGTAATAAAAGTAAATGCCAAACTTAAAAAAATTGATGAAGAAGGCATTTTAAATCGCTATGACAAAATTTCGGAGGTAATAGACCAAAAACTAAAAGACAACGAAACCAAAAACAAAAGCAACGATTCGCTTAACAAGAAAAAATCGGCTATCGATGGTATTTTAATAGATATTGTGGACATAAACTGTGAGTTTGTGGAAACCAATATGGGGCCTAAATTTGACGAAAACCCGAATGATGCCAAGTTGGTAAAACGTATGTTTACCTTTATGCTTAATGGCAAATGTACCGATTCGCCTTTGTTTTTAAGTGTGGCTAAAAAACTGGAAGAAATTTCGCCCGATTTTGCCATCTGTAAACTCGTGGCCTCTAAATGTGTGGTAAATAAAGATTATACCAGTGCGGTGCATTATTACGAAGAAGCCCTAACCCTTACCGAGGATGGTGCAAAAAAATCGGAAATTTATGTAAACATGGGTAAGGTGCATTCATCACAGCACAGCAAGGCCAAAGCCCGCGCCATGTACAACCACGCTATAGCAGCCGACCCTACCAATAAAGATGCTTACATTGCTTTAGGCGATTTGTATTACCATAGTTTTAAAGAGTGTAGCGAAGAAAAGGATATGGTAAAAGACAGGTTGGTGTTTATTGCTGCGTATAATGAATACAAAAAAGCGGGAGCCTCCAAAAAAATGGCCTCTGCTAAAGAGCAGTTTCCTTCGAAAGAAGAACTGTTTAATGGCGATTACGAAGTAGGCCAAACCCTTACCATTGGTTGCTGGATAAACAAAGCGGTAGTGCTACAAACCCGCGATTAAATAAACTACTACAAAGGCTGCCTTACTTGTCTATGCAGGTAATGGCAGCCTTTTTAATGCAATACCATGACAAAACAAGCGGTTATCGGAGTGCTACTGTTGCTATGCATAACTACCAACTGCCAAACCCGGCAACAAGAACAAACCGAACCGCAAATTTACCAAGGCCCTTTAAGCAAACTCGAGGAGGCTACCATTGTGTACAGCGACTCCGCCAGGTTAAAGGCCGAAGTAAACACGCAAGAAGTACTCGATTTGCAAAATGGCGACCGGGAGGTACCCCATGGGATGCACATTACTTTTTTTGAAAAAGATGGTTCCATTTCGGCTACACTTCAGGCAAATTATGCGTATTATTACAAAGAAGAAGACCGGTGGAAAGCTACCGGCAATGTAATTGTTAATAATATTAAAAATAAAGAAACACTAAAATCGGAGGAGCTATATTGGGAACCCAAAACCGAAGATGTATATACCGATAAGTTTGTGCGTATTGAAACCCCCGGTGAATTAATGACCGGAACCGGCCTCAAGGCCAAACAAGATTTTTCGGAATGGACACTCGAATCCCCCGAAGGAATAATTGATATAGAAGACGATGAAACCTGAACCCAAGTCTGATTTAAAAAATATTTTGCTGCTGTTTTTTAGCGCAGGTATAATGATTATTGGTATCCACCAAACCATAACCAATGGGTTTGAGAACTCCTATTGGATTTTTATGATTTCGGTAGCGCTATTTTTATACTACCAGGTGCGCAAAGCTAAAAAAAAGCAGGAAGAAAACACCCCTACCATGAACCGAAGAGCTAAACGATACATGGAGCGTAAACAGTAAACCCGTGCCCGATTACAGTATTATTATACTAGCCCTGGTGTTTTCAGCCTTTTTTTCCGGTATCGAGATAGCATTTATTTCGGCCAATAAATTGCAGCTCGAAGTACAGGCAAAAAATGGTGGCTGGGCCAATAAAATTTTAGCCGGCTTCTTAAAAAACCAGTCAGGCTTTTTAGGAACCACCCTTATTGGCAATAATATTGCCCTGGTTATTTATGGTATTTTTATGGCCAGAGCTATCGACCCCAGGTTAAATGCCATACTTCCCCAGGTAATTAACCAGCCTGTTATTCATTTAGTTCTGCAAACCTTAATCTCTACACTTATTGTGTTGTTTACCGCAGAGTTTTTGCCCAAAAGTGTATTTATGCTGCAACCCAACCGTATATTAAAGTGGCTGGCCATTCCCATGTGGCTAATCTATTATACCTTGTGGGTGCTTACCATCGTGGTTACAGGGGTATCAAAGTTGCTTATTACGCATGTATTTAGGCTGCCCTACAACGAAGAAAAACCTGTATATGGACTGGCCGATTTAAACAGCTATATAAAAAATTTGGTAAATGCCGATACCAACGGAGCCGAAGATTTACCCGAAGTGGACGAGGAAATTTTTACCAATGCCATAGAATTTAAAAACCTACAAGTACGCGATTGTATGATACCTCGTACCGAAATTGTGGCTGTAGAAGAGAATGACAGTATTGAAGAGCTACTTACAACTTTTACCGAAAGCGGCCACTCCAAAGTGTTAGTGTATCGAAATGCCATTGATGATGTGCTGGGCTATTGCCATGCACACGAGCTTTTTAAGAAACCCAAAGAGGTAAAACAGATAATGAACCCCATCATTATTGTACCCGAAACAATGCGAGCCCAGGAACTCATGGTAAAATTTATTACCGATAAAAAAGGAATAGCCCTGGTGGTAGATGAATACGGGGGCACCAGTGGTTTGGTTTGCCTAGAAGACCTGATTGAAGAAATTGTAGGCGAAATACATGATGAGCACGATGTGGAGGCCCATACGGAAGAAAAGCTTAACGAAACCACTTATTTGCTGAGTGCCCGCCACGAAGTAGCCTACCTAAACGATAAGTATGGTTGGCAGTTACCCTTGGGCGAATACGAAACTCTGGGTGGTTTATTGTTGGCAATTACCGGTGATATTCCCAGTCAAGGACAAATAATTGATTTAGAGCAATATACTGCCGAAATAATTGAAATTGAAAATAAACGAATTGTTACGGTTAAGCTAACTATTAGCTGATTTTAACCTTTGTTTTATAGCCTTTTCTTTCTTTTTTGTATAAACCTATAGTAATAGAAAAATCTATTTGGTTTTATCCGATATAAGTGCCTATTTTTGCGGTCTTTAAAATAGAACAAATGGCATTAATTAATACATTACGCGAAAAAGGAGGGAAGTTTATTATAGGATTTATAGCCATCGCTATTGGTTCTTTTGTGCTTACCGATTTACTTACCGGAAAAAATTCCATTTTAGCGGGCAACGACCGCAACATTGGTGAAATAGCCGGAGAAACCATAACCTACGACCAATTTCAACAACGGGTAGATGTGCTGGTAAAAAACTACGCCAGCAATTTTGGGCGCAACCCCGGAGCCGATGAGCTTGCTTCGCTTCGCAACCAGGCCTGGATGCTGTTGGTAGCTGAAAAATCTTTCCAGAAAGAATACGATGCCCTGGGTATTACAGTAAGCCCCGAAGAATTGGTGGACATGGTACAGGGTAAAAATATTAGCCCTGATATACAACGTATTTTTGTGGATAAAGCTACCGGCCAGTTTAGCAAAGAGCAACTTTTGCAAACTCTGAGCCAGTTAAATGCTACACCGCAAGGAAGAGCGCAATGGAAACAATTTGAAGAAAGCCTGATACCCGCTCGTAAACGGGTTAAGCTCGATTTTATGCTTTCAAAATCAACTTTTGTAACCGATGCCGAAGCCGAGCGTGAATACATGGATCAAAACACTGTGGCCGAAATACAATATGTGCATGTACCTTATTATGCCATTAACGATTCGAGTGTAAGTGTAACCGATGATGAGCTGAATACCTACCTTAGAAATCATGCCGATGATTACCAAGCCGATTGGTCGCGCTCCATAGAGTATGTATCGTTTCCTATTATAGCATCGGCCGAAGACTCGCTGGGTTACCGCGATGAACTACGCGATATAAAAGAGGATTTTGCCCAGGCAAAGAACGATTCGCTATTTGCATCTATCAATTCCGATGGGGGCGATACGTATAAAGATTATACCATTAATACGTTACCGGATCTGTTAGCTTCAAACTTAAACATTATTAAAAAAGGTACTGTAATAGGGCCGTACATCGATAACAACAATTATGTGTTGTATAAATTAAGCGATGAGTACGAAGATACTGTTGGGGTAGCCAGGGCACGTCATATATTAATAAAATGGGATAGCGATAGCGAGGCGGATAAGGCCAAAGCTCGCACCGAAGCCAATGCTGTTTTGCGCAGTGTAATGAATGGTGTTGATTTTGCAGAAACAGCCAAAGAGAAAAGCAAGGATGGAGGCTCGGCCATAAATGGTGGCGACTTAGGTTGGTTTAGCACCGGCCAAATGGTACCTCCTTTTAACGATGCCGTTTTTGGAGCCACTAAAAAAGGAATAGTTCCCAAAGTAATCGAAAGTCAGTTTGGCTATCATATTATTGAGGTAACCGAAGTGCCTTCGTTTACACATTATAAAGTGGCTACGGTGGGTATCGAAATTACACCAAGCGATAAAACCCGGGATATTGCCTTTAGAAAAGCAGATTTATTTGCCGGTACTACCAATAACTACGAAGAGTTTAAAGCCAATGCCGAAAAGGAAGGGTATGCCATATTAGAAGCAAGTAGTATTAAGCCCAACGATGATAACATTCCACGTATTGGTAAAGCCCGCCAAATAGTTACCTGGTTGTTTAAAGATGCCAGCGAAGGAACTGTTTCACCCGTAAACGAATTAGACGATAAATATGTGGTGGCAGTAATGACCGATGAGCAGGAAGAAGGCCTGTCGGATTTAGAGTTGGTTAGGTTAGAAGTAACCCAAAAAGTAAAGAACGAAAAGAAAGCTGCACTTATTAGCAACAAACTAAAAACATTAAGTGGTACGTTAGAAGAAATTGCCAATGCCTATGGTAATGATGCCAGCGTGTATTCGGCCAGCGATCTTAAGCTTTCGGCAACTACTATTACCCATGCAGGAAAAGCACCCGAGGCTATTGGCACCGTGTTTTCATTAAAAGAAGGAGAAGTATCGAGGCCGGTGGCTACCGATAATGGAGTGGTACTTGTTAAATTGGAAAGCATAACCCCGGCTGCTGAAATAGCTGACTACAGTTTGCATGCTGGCAACTTATTGCGCAACCGCGAAAGCAGGGCTTCTTATTACCTGGGTAAACTTATTGAAGATAAAGCAGAAGTTAAAGACGAACGTTATAAGTTCTTTTAATGATGATAAGCAAACCCTAATTAGGGCTTGCGACTAGTCAAAAATTTTAGAAAATCAATTTTCTAAAATTTTTAAGTGCAAGGGTTTTAAGTGTTTTGTTTTAAAAAGC
>JALWRJ010000424.1 GCA_026994125.1 Cyclobacteriaceae bacterium
AAAATTGATACTCTTAAACGTATACATTTTGTCTCAGTTATTACAAAATCATCTGCTAGGGTAGGTTCCTGCCTACGCAGGAATGACGGTTGTTAATGTTTCTAAAGCCCAATTAGGAGGGCAGTTGGGTCTTTTTCAGCAGGCCCTAAATAAACCCGTATTTCTTCAATTTTAATCCTTAGAAGTTTTCCTGCTGTTTTATTTTCTGATAGCTATTGCTTAAGTCGAACTTATCTTTTAATTAATAATGGTAGTTTTGTAGCCCATTTTAAACTAATGAAAACCTATCTCCGAATTATTTCGTATGCCAAAGGGCTTGGCGGGTATATACCTCTGTACGTGGTTAGTGTATTATTATATGCGTTCTTTAGCGTATTTAATATAGCCCTCATGGCACCTATGTTCGAGGTGCTTTTTAACCAAACCGATGCTTCATCTGCTCCTGCCGCACTACCTGCCTTTACCCTTGATGTAAACTATTTACTCCAGGCATTCGACTATTATTTTTACCAAATAATGGCCACTCATGGTAAAATGGGTGCATTAAAGTTTGTGGGTGCTGCTTTGGTAGGTGCTGCCTTTTTGTCTAATATTTTCAGGTATATAACCAGCGTATTGTTGGCTATTATCCGAAGCAGAGCCATACAAGGCGTGCGTGCCGATGTATTCAATAAAGTTACAGGCCTTGATATTGGCTATTTTACCAACGAACGCAAAGGGGATATTATGTCGCGTATAACCAACGATGTGCAACAATTGGAGCATACTATACAAGACTCTCTTAGGGTCATACTGCTGGAACCCATCCAGCTTATATTTTACTTTATAGCTTTGTACAGTATATCCCCATTGCTAATGCTGTACACATTGGTGCTATTACCCCTTTCCGGTGGGTTGATAGCTGCTATTGCCAAACGGCTTAAAAAAAGTGCAGTACTTACACAAGGGGCTATGGGTAAAATTTCGTACCACGTTGAAGAGGCCATAAGCGGAATTAGGTTAATTAAAGCCTTTACTGCACGCGAGTACATCAATAAAAAATTTAAAAAAGAAATAGAAAACTATGCCAACCTGAGCATTTCCATGACCAAAAAGTTTGATTTGGCCAGTCCCATGTCCGAATTTTTAGGAGTATTAATAGTGGCCGGGCTATTATTACTGGGTGGCTCCATGGTGCTCAGCGATAACCCCACCCTTACCGGATCGGGTTTTATTACTTTTATTTTACTTTTTGCTCGTGTACTACAGCCTGCTAAGGCCATTTCGGGTTCGCTAAGTGGTATTCAACGAGGCCTGGCTAGTGCCGAACGAATTTTTGAAATTACTGATACCAAACCGACCATTATCGAAAACAACGAAGGTATTGAACTAAAATCCTTTGAAAAAGCAATTGAGTTTAAAGACGTATCTTTTAAGTACGAAGATGAATATGTGCTTAAAAATATCTCATTCAGTATTCCCAAAGGTAAAACAGTAGCCCTGGTGGGGATGTCGGGTGGAGGCAAATCTACCATTGCCGATTTGCTGCCCCGGTTTTACGACCCCAACGAAGGCGAAGTACAACTAGATGGCATTGCTTTACCCAAGTACAATTTAAACAGTATCAGGCAAAAAATGGGTATAGTAACGCAGGAATCTATTTTGTTTAACGATACCATCATCAACAACATAGCCTTTGGTATGGAACAACCCAACCAGGAAGTTGTAATTAAAGCAGCCAAAATTGCAAATGCCCATGAATTTATCATGCAAACACCACGTGGCTACCAAACCATAATTGGTGAAGATGGAGCTAAACTATCGGGCGGGCAACGCCAACGCCTTAGCATTGCACGAGCTGTCATGAAAAACCCCGATATCCTCATTTTAGATGAAGCCACTTCTGCGCTGGATACTCACTCCGAACGACAGGTGCAAGAAGCCATTACCAACCTGATGAGCCATCGTACCTCATTGGTAATAGCCCACCGGTTAAGCACCATACAACATGCCGATGAAATTTTAGTAGTTGAAAAAGGAGAAATTACCGAACGAGGCAATCATAGCGAACTAATGAAGAAGGGGGGGCGTTACAAACAATTACAAGACTTACAAAACATAAAATAGCAAAATGCTGCAATAACCAAAGACCATGAAAAACTTACTTACTTCCATTACTTTATTACTTATAACCATTGGATGCAATATGCAAGAGCAAGCAACTACCCACACCCCTCCTAAAGTAGCCAAACAACCTAAAGTATTTAAGGAACACGGCCACACCCGCACCGATAATTATTATTGGCTCAACCAACGCGAAAACCCCGAAGTAATAGATTACTTGAAAGCCGAAAACAGCTACCTGGAGCAAGAAATGGCACATACTAAGCCTTTACAAGATAGTTTATATAATGAAATTATAGCCCGTTTTAAAAAAGACGATATCTCTGTGCCTTACTTTAAAAATGGCTATTGGTATTACTCCAGGTTTGTTAAAGGAGGTGAATACCCACTGTATTGCCGTAAAAAAGAAACCCTTGAAAATGAGGAGGAAATTATGTTGGATGGAAATAAAATGGCCGAAGGGCATAAATATTTCCAAATAGGTGGCTTTAGTGTAAGCCCTAATAACAAAATGTTGGTGTATGGAGTAGATACCGTTAGCCGAAGAAAATATACGCTGCATTTTAAAAATTTAGCAACAGGCCAGGTGCTGGAAGAAACCATTCCTGTTACTACCGGAGGAGCCACCTGGGCCAACGATAACAAAACCATATTTTTTACAACCAAAAATGAAGAAACCTTGCGTTCCGACCGGGTACACCGCTATAAGGTAGGCGAACCCGATAGCCGTGAAGAAGTGTATTTTGAAAAGGACGACACCTTTTATACCGGGGTGTATAAGTCGCTTTCGGGCAAATTTATTATTGTGTGGTCGGGCAGTACGCTTACATCCGATTATCGCATCCTCCCTGCCGATACCCCTTGGGGTAAATTCGTTCAGTTTACCCCTCGTGTAGCCGGCCACGAATACAATATTGAGCACCATGAAAACCGGTTTTTTATTACCACCAATAAAGACGATGCTACTAATTTTAAAGTAATGGTTACCGATGATAGCAACACATCGATAGAACACTGGAAGCCTTACATTGCCCATAGGCCGGAAACATTAATTGAGGGGCTTACAGCTTTTAAAAATTACCTGGTACTGCAAGAACGCACCTATGGCTTAAACCAAATTAGGATACGTGCCTTAGCGGACAACTCAGAACATTATATCGAATTTACCGAACAAGCCTATACAGCTTATACTACCGGAAACCGGGAGTATAATACCACTAACCTGCGTTTTGGTTACGAATCAATGACAACCCCTGAATCGGTATATGACTATAATATGGCTACCAAAGAGCGAACCTTAAAAAAACAAGAAGAAGTGCTGGGTGGATTTCATGCAGGTAATTATGTTACCGAACGCCTGTTTGCTACCGCCCGAGACGGGGTTCAGGTTCCTATTTCGTTGGTATATCGTAAAGATTTGAAGCAAGGGCCTGCCCCCACT
>JALWRJ010000425.1 GCA_026994125.1 Cyclobacteriaceae bacterium
AAAGCCTTCATCAGTACGTTCCGAAGCCAAAATAAGTACTTTGGTGCTGGCACTAATAAAGTAACCTACGTAGTCGTTTACATTTTCAAAATCTTCGATTTCAATATTGTGGGGTATGCCCCAGCCCGAAGGAGTAAGGTAGGAAACTGATAGGCCACTACCTCCGGAACTTCCATCTGTATTGTAGCTATTGGCTAAAAACAAGGTGTTGTTATCGGGGGCTACCGAAATCACAAAATTATGACCATCATTATTTAAGGGCTTACCAATATTTTTACCGGGGCGCCAGTTGCCGTTGGCATCTTGTGTGCTAACCCAAATTTCATCGTGGTACGCTCCATCAGTATCCTTTTTTTCATCTTTTACCGTATAGTATAATGTTTTTTCATCGGTAGATATCACAGGTTTTTGCTGGCGGTACGTTTGGTTTACCGCATCGCCCAAGCTCACTTTTTCGTGCTTTTGGTTGTAGTTTTTTACATAATTTATTTCGGTAATGGGCCATTTGGTCAGCTTAAAATAATCAACTTCAATTGTCATTAGGTCGTTTATATAAAACCCAAACCGGTGGCCGAAATAACTAAATGCTCCACTCTTTTTTATTTCATGCCCATTAATGTAAAAGGTAACCACATTGGCAACTTTTACTATTTTAAGGGTATTATATTGGCCCATGGGGTTAACAAAATCGAAACTCTCCCAGGGCATCATTATGTGGTATTCTTTGTTGTAATACTCGGTAAGTTTGGCCATCCCGTTCGAGCTAAGATAAAACACTTTAAAACTCGACTTATCTTTATACATTGACCACAACAACCCATAGCCATAATTATCTACCCCGCTTATCTGCCGCATTTTTACTTCTAATTCAAAATTTTCATTGTCGGGGTCAATATCCAGCGGGTTAAAAAACCAGGCACCACCGGTGGTATCTATATTGCTAAGCACATATTTGCCATTCCTAATTTCGGCTCCGTAGTCTTCTTTAAAATCAACATACCACTCGTTTTGGTTGTTATCAAAATTTTCGTCAATTACTACCTTTCGTTGCGCATTTACTTGCCCTACGAGTGTATAAAACATCCCCAAAGTAAATATTTTTAAAAGAGTTGTTTTCATGATTTTTTAATTAAGCAAACTAATATTTTAAGTTAAAGTATAGCTAAAAAGATAAATTACCAAGCTTGTAATAAACAAATTCATCAGGAGAGTCCGCTTATACCCACATCTTTCCATTAAAAAAAATGACCTGTTTTCCAACGAAAATATGGTTACTTTTCTTAAAAATTTTCGCAATATGAAACCTCCAATTTTTAAATTATTTTACCTGTACTTTTTTTGTATGGTGTTGCCAGGTGCCGGCCGGGCATGGGCACAAGCCGATGAAACTTTCATTAAAAATATTTACAACGAAGCGTTAATACATGGCGAAGCCTACGAAAACCTACGTACCTTATGTAAAGATATTGGAGCTCGATTGGCAGGTTCTGCTGAGGCGCAAATGGCTGTTGATTGGGGCTATACTTTACTTAACCGGTATGGGTTCGATAAGGTATATTTACAAGAGATTAAAGTGCCTCATTGGGAGCGGGGTACGCCCGAAGCCGGATGGATTATAAATGAGCAGGGAGATGTTTTAAAACTGGATGTGCTTGCCCTGGGAGGTTCTGTTGCTACCCAAGGCCTGCTGCAAGGCGAGGTATTGGAAGTGTACGATATAGAAGCTTTAAAACAACTATCCGCTAAAGAAGTGGAAGGTAAGGTAGTGTTTTTAAGCAAGGCTTTCGATCCTACCTTACTAAATACCTTTAAGGCCTATGGGGCTTGTTATCCTATCCGGGGTAATGGAACCAGTGAGGCCGGCAGGTTGGGGGCGAAAGCCGTTATTATCCGCTCGCTGGCAATGCCCAACGATGATTTTCCACACACGGGCACCATGCACTATAGCGAAGATGTACCTAAAATACCCGGGGCGGCTATAAGCACTAATAATGCCAACACCTTACACCAGTGGTTAGCTAAGGGCAAGGTTACCTTAAAACTACAAATGAATTGCCAAACGCTTGAAGAGGTGGTTTCGTACAATGTAATTGCCGAACTTACCGGTAAAGACGATAAAATAATCAGCTTTGGCGGCCACCTCGATTCCTGGGATGTTGGCGAAGGGGCTCACGATGACGGAGCCGGTATTGTACATGCCATAGAGGCAATTCGCATTTTAAAAAAGCTGGGGTATAAACCTAACCACACATTGCGCTGCGTTTTGTTTATGAACGAAGAAAATGGAAACCGGGGAGGGCAAGCGTATGCACGTATTGCCTCAGAAAAAAAAGAAGAACATATTTGTGCTATTGAAAGCGATAATGGCGGTTTTTTACCCCTGGGCTTTGGTATTTCGGCAAGCGATGACCAACTAAAAGCAATACAAAGCCAAGCCAGGCAGCTTGAAAATTTTGAACTTTACTATTTTCCTAAAGGCGGGGGAGGTGTTGATATTGGCCCCCTAAAGAACTATTATCCCAACATAGTTCAATTAGGCCTCAAAGTAAATTCTCAGCGTTATTTTAATTATCATCATTCGCACAACGATGTATTTGAAGAGGTAAATAAACGAGAACTGGAACTAGGTGCCGCAGCGCTGGCCGGTATGGTGTACCTTATGGATAATTTATTAAACTAATTAACTTTCCTCTTTATGAAAAAAACATACGTATTCATAGCCTTGTTATTAATAGTAGCTAGCTCAAGTGTGGGTCAAAAACGAAAATCAAAAAGCAAAACCACCCAGGCTGTGCATGTAGATACCGCCTTGTATAACCAATTACCATGGCGCAATATTGGCCCCTTCAGGGGTGGCCGCTCAGCAGCTGTTAGCGGTGTAGCCGGCAAGCCCAACCTGTACTACATAGGCACTGCAGGCGGTGGTGTTTGGAAAACTGCCGATGGTGGCAGCACCTGGCAAAACATTTCGGATGGATACTTTGGCGGTTCAATTGGTGCCGTTGCCGTAGCACCATCCGACCCCAACGTGCTATATGTAGGTGGGGGTGAAGTAACTGTGCGTGGTAACGTGTCATCTGGCTTGGGGATGTTTAAATCGGTAGATGCCGGTAAAACCTGGCAGTTTATTGGCTTAAAAAATGCTATGCACATACCTCGTGTACGAGTACACCCTAAAAATCCCGATATTGTGTACGCAGCCGTACTAGGCGATTTATTTAAGTCATCCGCTGAGCGGGGCGTGTATAAAAGCACCGATGGAGGCAAAAACTGGCGAAAAGTACTTTTTGCCAATAAAGATGCCGGAGCAGTAGATGTGTTGCTCGATCCAAACAACCCACGCATTATGTACGCCAGCACCTGGAATGTGCGTAGAACACCTTATAGCTTATCCAGTGGTGGGCCGGGTTCGGCTTTGTGGATGAGCTCCGATGGAGGCGAACACTGGCAGGACATATCGGCACGTAAAGGGTTGCCTAAGGGCGTGTGGGGAATTAGTGGTGTAGCCGTTTCGCCTGTTAATTCAAACCGA
>JALWRJ010000426.1 GCA_026994125.1 Cyclobacteriaceae bacterium
CTTGGGGGTGCTGTAAACCGGTTAAATATCTTGTTAAACTGTGTTTTAATTTCTTCCCACCGAGTTGGGTTAATGCAATAACTTACGCTGGCTCCTTCAATAGTGCCTTGAATGATGCCAATTTCTTTGAGCTCGCGTAGGTGTTGGCTTATGGTAGCCTGCGCCAAACCAAATTCATGCACTAAATCACCATTAACACAGGCATTGGTTTTTAGCAAGTAGTCGATAATGGCTACCCTGGCGGGGTGGGCAAAGGCTTTGGCTGCCTTGGCAATATCATTTTGTACCTCGGTAAATAAATTTTTTTTGGTTACTCCCATTATTTATTAATTATAACATTGCAATATTACGATGAAATAATTGACTTTCAAAAAAATATAAAATTTAATGCTGATGAATCAATTCTTTATCCTTACAACTGCTAAACTCAGGCTGAATGTTGATATGGTAGATTCCGTAATTCTTCAGCACTAGTTCCATTTCCTTTAAAATGTCTTCAAACTGTGTAATGCGTATATCTTCTTCCATATCTATATGGGCTTCCAGCATTATTTCTGTGTCATTGAGCTGCCAAATATGTAAGTGATGGATGTTTTTTATGCCATTAATACCACAAATATCTTTTTCAACCTGGTGGGCATCTACCGAGGCAGGGGCGTATTGCATCATTATTTTTATTGATTCGGCAAAGAGCGACCAACTGTTATAAATAAGATAGAAAGCAATAGCCATTGAAATCACCGGGTCGAACCAATGCCAAGCAAAGTATTTAATGGCAACACCTCCTGCCAATACGGCAATAGAGGTGAGCATATCGGTAAATAGGTGTAAATAAGCCGAACGCATATTCATACTCTCTTCGGCTTCTTTTTTTATAAGAAGTACACTTAGCCCATTTAATAAAATACTTAATGCCGCCAGATAAATAACTAAATTACCATCTATGGCTTTAGGGGTCAATAGTCGTTGGGTAGCACCCATAAGCAAAGCCACCGAAATACCCAACAGGCTGGCCGAGTTAATAAAACTAGCCATTATCTCTGCCCGCCTCAACCCAAATGTACGTGTAGTTGTACTTTTTTTAGCCGAAAGTTTACGTGCAATATAACTTATTAATAAGGCCAGTACGTCACTAAAATTATGCGTGGCATCCGAAAGTAACGCTATTGAACCGGAGATGATACCCCCAATAATTTGAGCTATGGTTATACCAACATTTAATACAATGGTTATACCAATATTTTTGGTGCCCGAAGAATGATTGTGATAATGTGCCATAGGCTAAACCAGGGCTGTGGTAATTGCTAGCCGTAAAGGTACATATTTTTAGTGCTATTAAGTCATCAGATAAGCATTCTACTTATCTTTTTTGCCCATCATTTTATGAAATAAATCGCCTGGGCAAATACCTATCATAGCCATGGGGCAAAAACTGATGGCTCCTGTAATAAACATCATGCCCGCCAATACCAGCAGTATTGTGGCAAGAAGGCCTGTGATAATATTAGTAAAATAAAACGCAATGATAATAGCGGCTATTACAAGTCGTACAATGCGGTTGGTGATGCTTAAATTCGCTTTCATATTGAAGTTATTAAATTTTAGGTGTTAATTAAAAGTAAGTCCGTTGAATAGTATTTTTCGACCGAAAAAATGCGGGCATCCTGGTTGGTAGTGTGCCATTGCCTGGCCGTTTTTTCTGAAGAAAAGAAATGCACCCGATTACACATACTGCATCGTATATCGTTTTCATCCACTTGTGCTACCCACGAAATATAGGTTTCTGCGGGAGAAATATGGGTAATTTCATCTGTTTCAATGGCAATTTCAATGGCCTCACCGTTTATGGGGTCGGTAGATTTAATAAACGCACTTACGTTTAATAGCGCAGGAAAAATTAAGGTATCGGCTGCACACCAGGTGTAAAAATCTTGATGGTTGATTACAAGTTTATGGTTTGTAGGTGTAATTGATAGACCCAATAATCCTACCAAATTCCCTTCTGAATTAAGCTCTCCTTTTTGGGTTGCAAAGGCTAAAGCTTCCTTTTCGGATAATTTTAATAGTTGTGCAAAATTGGGTATTGGTATTGGGCCCAGATTATTTTTTAAATATGTGTAGAGATGCTTAAGGCTCGTAAAACCTTGCGAAGAATCAATAGCAGTAAAAGCATGTTTAGTGGAGGGGTGTAGTTTTAATTTCATGCCATTTTGCATTAAAGTGTAAAAATGGTCATAGGTTAGATTTAATTTCTTCAACAACCTCCTCAAAAAGGTTTCGGCAACACAGGCCTGTGGGGTTTAAAATCTCACATTTTTCTTGCACCTTGTTGCGGTAAAAGCCCATGGCTTCATCCCAATCGGTTATGTGGTGTTGGGTTACAACGGTTTCAATTTGATCTCTATCTATGTTATTGCAATAGCATATAATTGCCCGCTGCGTACCTTCTTTAAAATACAATTCCCGCTTTAACTCCGATTTATCAATGAGTTGATTGCGCTTGGTGGTATAATACGCCACGTTGCAGGAAGGGTTCATGCAAATATTAAAATCATCTTCTAAAATGGTTTTTTTATAAGTATTGGGTTTAAGGTTGGAGCGCAACACCGTATTGGGTACTTCGGCACCGGGCTTGCCACAGGTAGGGCAAGGGGGCACTTCTTTTACATTTGCATTCGCAATACCTTCGGGTAAATCTACCTTATAATGGCCTTGGTTTATGGTCGAAATGAGTTCCTGTTCCGATAGTTTGGCTTCATCTATGGTAAATTGACCCGAATCGGTGGCGTGGTTTACCGATTTACTGATAACGCCTTCCAAATGCTCTACTTGTTTTTCAACCGAGCGCGAACAACTGGAGCAGCTCATGCCTTTAATGGGCAGGGTAATTGTTTTAATGGCCATAGCGTTCTTAGTTTCCTGTGGAGTTATTGGTTCCTTTTACGGTGTAGCCGGTTTTATTAATGGCTTCTACAATTTCTTGTTTGGTGGTTTTAGCAGGGTCGTAGGTAACGGTAGCTTTTCCTTCTTTGTACGAAGCCTTTACCTCGGTCACGCCATTTAGTTTAGCTACTTCGTGGTTAATATGGTTTTCGCATCCGGTGCAGGTCATGCCGGCCACCGGTAACGATACTTCACTAAAATTGCCTATGTTTATCACTGGTTTTTCAGTAGTATTTACCTCTTTGGTGGCTACCACTTTATAGCCGGTGGCATTTATGGCATCAATTATTTCTTGTTGGCTCGAAGTGGCCTCATTAAAGCTGATAATGGCTTCTCCGGTTTTATAATTAGAGGTGGCCTTTACCACACCGGCTACTTCCATGGCCGCATGGTCTATATGTTCTTCACAACTGGTGCAGGTCATACCTTCAATGTCGAGTTTTATATTTTTAACTTGAAAAGCATTTGCAGCCACCACATTTTTAGTTACCTCTGGGTAAAAAATAGAGGAGTATTGAGGAAAGGCTAGCATTGCAATAGCAAAAACAGTTACCAATCCTAAAAAGGTTTTAGTTTGCATAAAAGGTG
>JALWRJ010000427.1 GCA_026994125.1 Cyclobacteriaceae bacterium
GTTGCTGCTTTTAAAAAATGGATTAACGGGCTTTGGTTTGCACCCAATAAATTAAAAAAAGCTGTGCTTTCGTTCGATCATTTTAAGGGTGTTTATCTTCCTTTTTGGACCTTTGATAGCAATACCTCCACCCACTATACTGGGCAAAGGGGCGAGTTCTACTACGAAACCGAAACTTATACCACCACCGATTCGGATGGCAACGAAGTAACCCAAACCCGCCAGGTACAGCACACCCGGTGGTATCCGGCTTCGGGCGTAGTGAAGGGTAGTTTTGACGATATTTTAGTACCGGCTTCGGAATCGCTGCCCAAGGCACAAGTAGAAGAACTGGAACCCTGGGACTTAGAAAACCTGGTGCCTTTTAACGCTAAATTTTTGAGCGGTTTTATTACTGAAAAATACCAGGTAAATCTGGAAAGAGGTTTTGAATCGGCCAAAGGTATAATGGAAAGCAGCATAACCTCCTTAATTAATACCGACATAGGTGGGGATACACAGCGTATTCATTCCAGGAGAACCAATTTTGCAAATATAACCTTTAAACATATCTTGTTACCGGCCTATGTAAGTGCTTATAAATTTAAAGACAAACTATACCGTTTTATGGTAAATGCTCGCACAGGCGAAGTACAAGGAGAGCGGCCATTTAGTGCCCTTAAAATTGCGTTGTTTATTGCAGGTATCATTGCAGCAGGAGCCTTGATTTACTTCCTGGCCAAAGGATAGATTGGCGTTTAGGTATAACCAATAATAGTAGCCTTAGCCCGGAAAATTGATCTATATTTTCCGGGCTAATACCCGTATTTATCTTTCCATAGGCCTTTTAAGCGTTTGCGCATTTCGTTTTCGCGTGCATTGTTTCCTGGATTATACAGGGTGGTATTGGCTATTTGATCGGGCAAAAATTCTTGTGCAGCAAAATTACCTTCGTACAGGTGGCTATACTTATAGCCTTTGCCATACCCTTGGTTTTTCATTAAAGCCGTAGGCGCATTTCGCAAGGCCAAAGGTACAGGCAAATCTCCGGTGGCCTGCACAAGTTTTTGGGCTTCGTTAATGGCCAGGTAGCTGGCATTACTTTTAGGCGAGCTGGCTAAGTAGGTAACACATTGCGCTAAAATAATTCGCGATTCGGGGTAGCCAATTACTTCAACGGCTTTAAAACAATTTGTTGCTATTACCAGGGCGGTGGGGTTGGCATTCCCAATATCTTCAGAAGCTAAAATAACCAACCTGCGAGCAATAAATTTAACATCCTCTCCGCCTTCTATCATTCGGGCCAGGTAATACACAGCTGCGTTGGGGTCGCTGCCTCTTATAGATTTAATGAAAGCCGAAATTACATCGTAATGCTGCTCACCGGACTTATCGTACAAGGCCACCCGCTGTTGCGCTTTGGTTTTAACCAATTCATTGGTAATTAGCACCGGATCGGGTGCTGAAGCCACCAGCAGTTCAAGCAGATTTAACAATTTGCGCGCATCGCCCCCCGAAAGTGCAAATAAGGCTTCGGTTTCTTTTAATTCGATTGTACGTTTACTAAGCTCCACATCGTTGATAATTGCCTGATGCAGCAGTTGTAATAAATCTTTTTCTGTAAGCGGTTTTAGGGTATAAACCTGTGTACGCGAAAGCAAGGCAGAATTAACTTCGAACGAAGGGTTTTCGGTAGTGGCTCCTATTAAGGTAATGGTACCTTTTTCAACCGCTCCCAACAGGGCATCCTGTTGCGATTTATTAAATCGGTGAATTTCATCGATAAACAAAATAGCTTTGGCCATCCGCTTGGCCTTTGCGATAACCTCGCGTACGTCTTTTACCCCTGCACTTACAGCACTCAAGGTAAAAAATGGCACCTTGGCCTCGTTGGCAATAATATTGGCGATAGTAGTTTTGCCTACGCCCGGTGGCCCCCATAAAATCATTGATGGCAAATTGCCATGGGCAATTACCGTAGGTAAAACACCCTTAGCACCAACTAAATGGGCTTGTCCTACCAGTTCGCTAAGTTGTTTAGGCCGCATACGTTCGGCCAGGGGCATGTTTGTTCCGTTCAAAATAAAAGTTTAATGCTATTAATCTGCTAAATTCGCAAATTCATTTCAGTTATCTATGCAGAGCAAGCTTAAAGTACATGCGGTGTTGGCTTTTGTAAGCCTATTATTTGGCGCTAATTATACGATAGCTAAAGTGGTTATGCCCACTTATATGTTACCATTAGGCATGATTGCCTTACGAGTACCGGCTGCTACGCTGCTATTTTGGTTGTTTCACAGCTGGGTGGCCCGGCACGTTACGCCTTCGCAATCGGATTTAGTTCGTTTTTTTGCTTCGGCTGTTTTTGGTGTGGCCATCAATCAGATTTTCTTTTTTAAAGGAATTAGCCTTACATCGCCCATGCTGGCATCAGTTATTATGACCTCCACCCCTATTATAGTACTCGTAGTATCTTACTTTATACTACGCGAAAAAATCACGTGGCTTAAATTTACAGGCATTTTGCTGGGGGCTTGTGGTGCTGTATTTCTTATTACCGCTAAAGGAACCGATTTTAGCAACAGCACTTTTTTAGGAAATGTATTTGTGTTGGTAAACGCCTTTTCGTATAGTATTTACCTGGTTATTGTAAAGCCATTGATGCAAAAATATGATGCACTTACCGTTATAAAATGGGTGTTCTTATTTGGTAGTTTCATGGTTATTCCCTTTGGGTTTACCGATTTGCTTGAAGCTCCGTGGCATGAGTTTACACCGGCTGTATGGCTCAGCATAGCCTATATTATTATTGGCAGCACATTTTTGGCCTATTTGCTTAATGTATGGTCGTTAAAAACGGTAAATGCTTCGCTGGTAGGCTATTATATTTACCTGCAACCTATTTTTGCCACATTTATTGCCATGCTGGTGCGTAACGATACGGTAGAAACCACGCAACTACTGTTTGCACTAATGATTTTTGCAGGTGTATTTTTGGTAAGTTATTCGCCCCGAAAAAAAGCTAGCCTTTAAATTTTTCCAGGTTTTCGAGGGTAAGTGGCTTATTGATGTATTTCCGAACATAATCGTATTTTTTAGAACGGTTTACATCGGCCGGGCTAATGGAGGAGGTAAGCATTACAATGCTGCACTTTTCTTTGGTTTTATCAGACAAGCTTCCGAATTCATCTAAAAACTGAAAGCCATCCATTAAAGGCATATCGATATCTAAAAAAATAAGTTCGGGCAATACATTTTGCGAAGAAACTTCGTCAAGTTTTTCGATATTTCGCAAAAACTCGATGGCACTACGCGCACCGGTATGCGTGTAAATATGCTCGGTTATTCCGGCTGCTTCAATCATTTTCTGATTAATAAGATTATCTATCTCATTATCATCGATAAGCATAATTGCATAGTAGGTTGGCTTTGCCATAGTTGTTTGCCTTTAAAAAGTTGTTCGAGCCATACCAAACTAGTAATAAATTTTGAAAAAAAATACTATTCGCTAAAAATGTTAAGAATATTATCAAAAAAAGAGGTTAAGCGTGC
>JALWRJ010000428.1 GCA_026994125.1 Cyclobacteriaceae bacterium
TAATAAATTTATTCATAGATCGTGTTTCATATTCTTCGGGAATATAAAACAGATAAGACTTACTTCCGATAAAAACCCCTTTACTTAAGCCTATTTTTGCTTTTGGAGCAATTGTATAATCTACATTTTCTTTCATATCAATATAGTTTTATTGTTTAATAATATAAATAATATATTAAAAAAACAATAATATCAGGCAAAATAAAGTATTGTTAATAAAACTTAACCTAAAAAAGCCATCTGCAAGTATTCAACTGGTAACCATTATAAGAATAAATATATTGAGAAGGCAAACTCGAATATCAAATAAAAAGCTTACCTGCTGATGCACAAGTATTTGCTTTAAAAAATAATTTTTTGCAGGCTAAACAAGTTTAATTTTTAAAATTAAGTTAATTTAGGATTAAAGCAGATACGATGATATATTTAATGAATTAACGTAAAAAAACCATGAAACAGTTATTTCTACTGGGCAGTTTAATTTTAATTTTTATCAACACCAATGCACAATTTACCCCAGCCCAAATTAAAACGTATGAGCAGAAATATGAAAAGCCCTATGTTATTGTTGACAGTACGGGGAAAGAAATTAAAACTTTTTATGCCAAAAAAGCGTATAGTTTTCACTATGGGTTAGCCCGGTTTTCTAAATATAATATGCAAACCGGAAAACTACTTGGCGGTTATATGAATACACGGGGCGAAACGGTTATTCCCCTGCAATACAAAAAAGTAGAAAATTTTACTGAGCATGCAGCCATCGTTAAGCTTCCCGGCCACTCTCGATATACAATTATAGACAGGCAAGGAAACCCTATCTTAGATCAAACCTTTATCAGGGCCTTTTGTAAAGGGCGCTATTGCACCTTTACAGCAGATGATGAAGAAGCGGAGAATTTAAAAAAGAGATACAACCTAAGCTATAAAGGGGTTATAGATGTTATTGAAAAGAGAGTAGTATTGGCAAAGAGTAAATGGCCAACCTGTGGTATTTCTAATATTTATAACGATAAACCTCCCATCCTCACAGTTGTTAACACAGCGTTAGGGAAAAGTGGTTATAGTACTATAAATAACAAAATGATTTCTGATTTTTTTACAGATGATTGTTTGTATTTTGGGAACAAATATGGAGAAGGCGAAAAAGGGATTATCGACAGAGAAGGAAATGTTGTTTATCCCTATAATGGTAAAAAAGTTTATATAGCTTCGGATAAACACGACCTTGTTTACCGTGTAGTAGGCAAAAGTGAGCTGTATAACAGGCAAATTTTACTTGAAAACTTTGAGGGAAAGCGAATTGTTGAAGATACACTTTTATCAAGAATTTCGTTTGAGGGGGACTTAGCCGTAATAACCTATGTTGATGACGAAAAAAGAGACAAAAACGGAAGACTTGTTTCCAAAACCATAGTTCAAGCCCTAATTGATTATACAGGTAAATTTATTATCCCAAAAGCCAACCAGGAAATTAAATTTGATACATTTGACCCCAATTACATCGATGTAAAAAGAAATGGAAGGTGGCGCAGGTACAATAAGGATGGCAGTTATTTTTCTAAACTTGACGAAAACAAAAGGATTATTTTTAGTGCCTTTGGCGAAGCAAATTTTAGCTCATATTATGACGAGGCCGCAGGGCTTTATGGAATAGTAAATAGAAAAGGAGAGGCTATTACTCCTCCAAGGTATGCTAAGCATTTTGTGTTTGACAAAACCGGGTATGCAGTAGCACAACTACCAAAAAAACAGGGTTAAAACCTATGCGCCACCACTATTTTATTTTTCATGGTAAGGGTTCGGCCGTCCGAAGTTAGTACTTCGGTAATAATAATATAATGAGCGGTGGGCAACACACCTCCCTGCTGGTTGGTGCCATCCCAGGTAAAAAAGCCCTGAGGTGGCACAATGGCATTGGAAGCCAAGGTTTTAACCAACTGCCCGTTAAGGGTGTACACCGCCATAGAAATAACTTGCGATTGGGCATCCAACTCAAAACTTATTTGGGCAAAATCATCTACTCCATCGTTGTTGGGGGTTATTACCTGTGGGGTTACTGTTACCCCGGCTTCGGTTACAGGAGTAGTAGCTTGGGCATTTTGGTAACCCGGAGTAGCAAACCCGGTGGTTTCGGCTCCTGAACGCCAATTATCGGAGTTGGTGCTTGGCTCAGTAGTAGAAATGCGTTCCAGCGAAACCCCTTCGGTATCTGCTAATAATGAAAAATGGAACTCATCGGAGTAGTACACCGAATCCAGCACCTTGCCCTTGGCATCAAAAAGCACTACAATACCTTCATCATTGGGCATGGTAGGCAGGTTAGCTTCCAGCAGGCTGCTATCCGGTGCCAGGTATTGGTTTTTAAGGTATAAAATATCTTCGCTAACAGCCAGGTAATGCTGCGGTGCTAACAGCAAAGTAGTATCGGCCAGTTCATCCTTAGTATCTGCATTGCCCACATTAAAATGCTTTAAGTTTACATAGGCATCTGTGGTATTGAACAACTCTACAAAATCACTCCCCCCCGAATAAGGGTCAAAAAGCAATTCGTTTATAACCAATTCGCCCGCTTTAGGTTGGGCAATGGGCAGCAGGTATGCGATGGAGGTTCCACTATTGCCCACACAATCTTCTAACGGAAATTCAACCGTGTATTTGCCAGTTACCGACAACACCTCAGGCAAAACATAGCTTGCATACTGAGCCGGTTGAACAAGCGAAATACTTGCCGGAACAGCTCCCGGCATAATTTGGCCCGTGTAGTTGCCCGGTTTAACAGGCGCACTAAACCACAGCTCCAGGAGTGTATCGGTTGCCAAGGCTTGTGTAATTACAGGAGCCGTACTTGCCCCGGTGCTAAACACAGAATTTCGGCTACCCGGAGTGCCTCCCTCTATTTGCACTGAGGCCGTCCAGTTTAAGACTCCCGGACACAGGTAATGTGGGTTAATTTGCTCCAGGCTCCAGCCGCCATCGTCTTTGGTGCTGTTGTTATACCAACTTAATTCATAAGCAACCGAATCAATAACCACCCCCTGGGCATTGGTAAGCACCAGGCTATCGCTGCTATTATTTAACGAAGGCCAATCGCTTAAACCCAGAGCCGCTCCATAAGTACTATAGGCAGCCAGGGCGTCCTCGGGGCATAGAATAAGCATTGAATCGGGCAACAGGTACACCGTAGGCAGGGTGGCTGTTTTGGTGCCGTCTGTATATTGCCATCCGGTTAAGTCGATTACTTTATTAGATGTATTAAGCAATTCTACAAATTCATCTTGGGGCAGTTCTTCTTGCGGACTGGGATCGGCCAAAATTTCATTGATTACTACATCGCGGTATTGGTGGAATGCCGGGCTAATATAATAAACCGTAAGCAGGGTATCGGTTGGGTTAGCCAGTGTATCTTTTACACCCGTAATTTGCAAGTTATTTACGAGTTCTATTTGTTGTGCAAAACTTAACATTAAGGTATCGGGTTGCGCCCATACAACAGAAGCCGGTTGCAGGCTATTGTTTAAGGTAA
>JALWRJ010000429.1 GCA_026994125.1 Cyclobacteriaceae bacterium
ATTTTCCGCTGAGCAAAGGAGGGCGTTTATCATCGGTTATTGACATTAAAAGCAAAGAAGGCAACAAACATACGTTTTCGGGCTGGGGCAACCTGGGCCTGGTAAGCACACAATTAGGCATTGAAGGCCCTTTAAAAAAGGGAGTTTCCTCTTTTAGGCTTACGGGCAGGTTTTCTAGAATTAAATGGTTTTTAAAGCGAGAAATAAACAACCTGGAAAAAGCAAATTTTTACGACCTTACCGGAAAATTCAATATCCAACTTAACAAGTCTAACCAACTATACGCTTCCTTTTACACAGGTTCTGACAAGTTTTTAACCCCAACCAACGGCCTTGAATGGGCTAATTTTAACGGTTCGTTGCGCTGGAGTAAAAAAAGCGCTCACCTGTTTAGCAATACTACGTTGTATGGAAGCAACTACGAATACCTGTTTCATTACGATAGGGCACAGCAAACCAGTTGGCGTTCGCGCATTGGTGAGCTGGGATTAAAAACTGACATTACCCACTTTTTTAATGAAAAACACAGCTTAGCTTATGGTGGCTCTTTAACCGGGCGAACCATGAACCCCGGAAATTTAACCGGACTGGATTCGCTGCCCGATGCTTTAATTGTATCGGTAAAAAACAATATTGAATTAGCCGCTTATGCACAATATCGCTACCGGCCTTCCAAAAAATGGGGCTTTAAAGCCGGTTTACGAGCCACAGCCTGGAATAGCCTGGGCGAAGCTTTTGAATTTACTTTTAACAACCTGGGGCAACCTATTGACACCACTACGTATAAAAATGGAGAAATTTACCATTCCTTATTTACCCTGGAACCTCACGCCAACATTAGCTACTTTATTACCGAAAACAGTGCCGTAAAACTAAGTTTCGATCGCACCACACAAAACCTGCACCTTATTAGCAGCTCCATAAGCCCATTTACTTCGTTTGAAGTATGGCTACCGAGCGGGCCCAATATTAAACCTCAAAAAGCCAACCAGTGGTCGGCCGGCTATTACCACTACATGCCTGCCCTGCGTATTGCCTTGCAAGCAGAACCTTATGTAAAATGGATGTTTAACCAAATTGACTACCAAAGCCACCCCGGCACTTTGCTCAACCCAACCCTCGAAAACCAATTGGTTTTTGGTACTACCCAAACCTGGGGGCTGGAGGTACAAGCTAAAAAAGAAACAGGAAAATGGCGGGGTATTGTGGGCTATACATACGCTAAAGCCATAAGTAGTTTTGGCAACCTAAACAACGGGCAGCCTTTTGTGGCTAATACCGACAGGCCACACTATGCAAGCGCCACCTTACAGTTTAACGCCCGGCCTCGTGTTATGCTCAGCACCAATTTTATATACACCTCGGGTACCCCATTTTCATCGCCTACCTCTTTTTACTTGTTTAATGGCAACGAAGTACCTGTATATAAATCAAAAAATAACAGCAGAATGCCGGCCTACCACCGGCTGGATGTGGCAGCCAAATTTATACTAAATAAAAACCCGCAAAGTAAATTTAAACATAGCCTTACCCTTTCGGTGTACAATGTATATGGCCGTAAAAACCCTGTATTTATAAATTTTAATAAAATAGAAAGCCAAGGCAAATTTAAGGTACCCGGCAATGTATTAACAGCCACCAGACTAACCACCCGGCAATACGTTTTTGGTGTAGCACCTGCCATAAATTATCAATTTAGGTTTTAAATGATGAAATACACTGTTTACATAGTACCCTTGTTGTTATTATTATTTGCCTGTGGCGAAGAACCCATACCCTGGAATTTTACAGATACCCCCGACAACCTGTTGGTAGTAGAAGCCATCATTACCAGCGAACGAATGCCCCAAAGCATTCAATTATCACACCCTTACACAGGCCAAAACAGCTCAGTCATACCTGCCTCCGGAGCCGTGGTGTATATTACAACCAACGAACAAACACCCACCATTTACCCGGCTGTGGAAACCCCTGCCGGTTCGGGCATCTACCTAACCGATAGCATGCGTGCTGTGGTGGGGGTAAGTTACACCCTGGTGGTTTTATATAATGGCCAACAATATACCGCCACCGATACCCAAACATTTATTGAACCCTTTGCCGAAAGCATTCCTTATTATGCTGTAACTGATAGTTCATTTACCCTGGCTTTTAACGAAACAGGAGAACAGCCTAGTTTTACAAAGTATAACATTAACTGGCAAAACACCGGCAGTTGCCAAGCACAAGAAAACTGCCTAGCCGAAGTTTATTTTTACGATTTAAAAAATATTGACATTAACAAACAAATTCCACCCGAAAAAGAACGGGTAGATTTTCCAGCTGGCAGTACCATCAAACGCACCAAATACAGTGTTTCAGCAAATTTTGAAGCTTATTTGCGAGGAATGCTCTCCGAAACCGAGTGGCGCGGTGGTTTGTTTGACGACTACCCGAATAATCCGGCCAGTAATGTAAGTGCCGGAGGCACAGGTTTTTTTGCCGTTTGTACCGTTTTGTCAGACTCAACAACCGTACAATAAAAAAAATTTGAATATGCCGTAAGGGTAAAGTTATAGTAGCGGGTTATACCATTGAAACCGATTAAAAATTAATCGTGGATATCCTTAAACTCGTAATAAAACCTATAAAATTAAAAACACATGAAAAATCTAATTAAAAACGTAAGCACTAAACTGTTGGCTTCAGTTATAATTGCTGCAACCTTATTGGCCTGCGAGCAGAACCCAAACACTGAGCAAGTACAAAGTATTTTACCCGATAAATTTGGAATAGATGTACCTGCCTCCCTAAGCAATAACGGGAACATTTCGGGCCGGGTAGCCGGTGGCCGAACCAATGCCGATGTACTACAAGGCAACGATATTTACCAACACCTGGAAACCTTTATTTTTGTGGGCGATAACAGTGCCAATATTGTTGAGGAAATTATTGCAGCTATTAAGCAGTATAATATTAACAGCGCACTTACCCTTACTTATACCAGCGATGACGACAAAAGGGATAAAACCATTAATGTGGTTGAAGGAGCCGAATATGAAGGCGTTAGTTACGAATTTAAGCTAACCATAACCGATACCGATTCGGAAAACAACCAGGATGGCGGCTATGCCATGCAGATATTTTGGAACAGAAACCCCGTGGCAGGTGTGGCCATTATTAAACCAGCCAACATGGACAGGCTACACGATGCTGATGCAGGCGAGGCAGTAATTAAAATTGAGTACAACTCGGCCAGCGATTTGGGCTACGATGCACACATGATTGTAAGCATTACTGACCTTACCCTGGAAGAACCTGCCATAGACCCCTACTCTATGCGTTCCATGAAAATGTTTGTAGGTAAATCAGGAGATATAATTGATGTGTACGGAAACTCCAACCACCCTAATGCCGCATTTTTTACAGATGACACCGGTTTTAACTGGGCTTTTGTAGCAGCCGGTTACGACAACCAGGAGTTGGGAGTTGCCGAAGTAGGCCTGCCAGCCAGCAATTTAGATGCCTCGGACAGAGCTACAC